>SKZG01000301.1 GCA_007127495.1 Planctomycetales bacterium | reverse complement strand
GCCAGCTGGCAAGACTGCTTATTCCGCCTTTCAGATGGTCGACAGTAATTGGATGGAATACGAGATTTCTGTTGGTCGCTGTTCCAGCGACCAACAGGTTTCTGATCACCCACAGGGTGATGGGCAAGCAGGCGATCGCAGAGAAACGGGTCGCGTTGACAAACCGCTTCTTCCAAGTGCTTGCACTCAGGAACATGATGCCGAGAACTCCCGCTGCCACGAAGGCGGCACCTGTGTAGCGAGTTAGGAACGAAAGCGCGATGACGCCTGCCGCCGGTGCAATGAGCCATTGTCTCGAAGACTGGAGGTGGGCGGCGAGCAAAGCGAGACCGCTGAGCCCGAAGAAGATGAAGGCCGGCTCGCTCCACGCCATGGAGTGAATGGACAGTGACACGACTGAACTGTACGTGAGGAACGAAGCTAGTGTTGCCGCACTCGCCGAGTCGGTGAGCTCTCGAACCAGGATTCCCACGAGCAGGATATTGGCGGCGAACAACCCGGCATTGAGCCATCGTGCCGCAGTTGTGAGATCGATGCCAGCGGCGCCACAGCCAGCCAGTATACTCGGGAATAGCGGCGGATAATGGGTCATGGGGACAGGCTTTCCCAGGCCAGATAGAACGCTGATTCCTTGTCCTTGCAGCACACTGGTTGCGGATCCGATGTACACAGTTGAGTCTGGGCTGAGACCGATTCCCCAACGCGTGCTGATGACGATCGTCGCGGCACCCACGACCGCAATCACAAGCAACGTCCCAGTCCAGTCAGCCCATCTGGGAGCGCAATCTACCAACCCGTGTTTCCCTCCCAAAGATTCACGCTTCGGATGAGATCTGGTTTGGGCAACTGCGATCGACCTTGAGCCAAGTCGAGTCTTGCTGGCGGACGGGGATCGGTTGGCCCACATATAGGGCCTAAAACGATGATCGCCTGTTCCGGCTCTGTGCGATTCATCTATCTCCTACATTGGCGAGCGTTGGCACGTGCTAGCGAATGCGATTACCCGCTTTGTGTGCCATCCTGGAATACACCGATCAGCCTTTCGAGCAGCCAGTGGCTACTCGCCTCTCTCGGGCCTCGAGCGCACATCGCTTGCAAAGGCAAGGATTGCGGCGAGCATCATCGCCGCGGCCAGGAGCTCCACGCTCTCCTCGAGTACCGAGTCCACGAGGAAGAAGTGGGCCCTTGTCTGGGTCATACCTTCCGGCACTGGGAAACGATTGGCAAACAGGGCGCCATCTACGAAGGCACCAAGTCCGATATAGAGGTCACCCAGCGTGCGGAAGCCACTACTCATAGCAGCCAGTGCGTACAGCCCCACCCCTGACACCAGGTAGAAGCGGATCTTCACCGACTCCCAAACGTAGCGGCCGTAGCCCAGCACGGCGTACAGAGGCACTGCTGCCAGGGCAGCGAAGTACGGCACGTCTGATACGACCCGATAGTGCAGCCCGAATACCTCCGATCCGAAAAGCCTGTAGACGTAACCACTGATGGCGTGGCGAATGTCTCCCGCCTCCTCGATCAGCATCAGCCCCAGCCCTATGGCCAAGAGGAGGAAGAACCGGGAGACCATAGCATGGGTCTCCGAGTGGAGCCTTCCGGCCAGGTAAGCGGCTGCTACTACGGCACAGGCCAGGATAAGCCACTGCGTCCACTCGATAGGGCGGTTGTTGAACAGGTGTCGCCACATAGGACTGTTCATCCCGAGATCGACTACGCGCAGGATGTCTACTGCGATGAACACAGTCCACGCGAGCACCAGCCATCCCAGGACAGCCAAGATAAGCGTCCCGGGTGGTATGCGCAGCAGCAACGGCCATCGCGCAGACTGTGTGATACGATTGCGGGCATATTCCTGCTCATCGGGCATAACACCGTTCTCCCCTGGCATGACCTGCGACTCGATGTGTAGACCTCCTAACCTGTTTCTTCTCGCCTATTCGGACACGCCTCTGTTCACCATTGTACCGCTGGGCACATATGTCGCAAATGGAGTAGCCATCACTGATCTGCGGCATATGAGGGCTTGTCGACTCTCTGACTCATTGGTCTATCTTCTCCAGCCGGAAGAATCGATGGCGTGACATTTCCCACGGTCGAAAGGTCCGCCCTACCCGAAATCCGGGCTCCGTGAGGCATGCCATCACTTCCTCGAGGAGATAGCCTTTCTTGTTGATCTCCCAGTAGTGCTCGCCGTCGAACCCGTGTTCGTTCGGTCGCCAGAACGGCTGGTTGAACAGCTGCCGGCGAAGCACCACAGGGATGTGGACCCGTATAGCTGTTCGCGCGTCGGGCAGGCTGATGACGGCGCACCGGCGACAAACCCGATGAATCTCGCTCAGCCCAACCGGGACCAGCGACCACGGGACGTGCTCGAGTACCTCGAAGCAACCGATCACATCGTAGGAACCGTCAGGAAAGGGCAGATCGGTGACGGAGCCTACCACATTGGGTTCGAGCGCCGGATCGAGGTCGAGGGTGGTAACCGCGAGGCCGCCGCGCCTCAGACCGTAGGCGACGAACCCGCTCCCGATACCCAATTCCAGGACGCTGTCGGGTGACACGGCAAGCAACTCTTGAAGCTGATACCCGTAAGCAGCCATCCGAGCCGGCCTGAGATACTTGCGACGGAAGTAATGGGCCTGCGCCACCTGGGCCCCAGCAGCTGTGCGTTGTGTGCAGTCATGTCAGTTCGATGGCTCCCTCGGTATTCATCTGATTGGTCCGTCTTGGCCAATCCCTTGCTGTCTGGAGGCGGAGACTCAGTTCGGCCGGTCTACTAGCGACCGCCAGTTGGCCCACTCGAGCAGTTGAAGCGCTCTGAATCGTGCTGACCCTGCACCCTCTGACGTGAACTCTGCGACCTGCGGCCATACACTCGAGGGCCGCTGAGGGAGTGTTGTTGCTATTAGATGACCCACGTGTGCACGGAAGGCGTCGCCGTCCGCCAGATCGTTCCATACGGGCCAAGGACCCTGATTCGGGCGGGACCTCTGGAGGAGACCATTCACGGCTGACAGGATTCTCCCCCGAACCGCCCACAGCAACTGCAGTGGAGCATTGATGGTCAGTCCATAATAGGGGTAGAATCCCTTGCTGTGAGGAACGTGACGTGTGTCATACAGTAGCGGTTTCATCGCTGCGTGGAAGAGTCTTCTGTTCATCGTCCATCGCTGCGAAGAGAGGGCTGCGAGCTTCAGGAATGAGGAATCGATAAAAGGCTCGTACGTGGGATACAGCCTGCGGTTTGCCGCCAGATGACCAAGGCTAAGGAGTTGAGACGCGGGCCATAGCCGAGCCCACTCACCGGAGCTCTGAGGTCGGTACTGCCTGATGCGGTCACGGTGAAGTGACCTTCTCTGCACGATCTGTCGGACCCAGGGCCAATCCTGCGGAGCGTGGGTGTCTCGAGGATGCTCAGTCACAGCGAGGGCGATGCCAGCCCACTTCTTTTGGGCAACGTAATGCCCTTTCAGCAGCACATCGGCCAGATGGCCTCCGAGAAGCCGCTGGTCTGTCGGCCAGTGTTGAAGAAGTCCAACTGAGTGGGCGTCCAAGAACTGACGGTGGGACTCGGCCAACATGAGAGATGAATCCGAGTTGTCCAGATAATGGGTGGGCGTTCGCAGTGCCAGCTGCCAGTCGATCCCCAGTTCGTCTGCTATCCGACTCGCGATTCGGACCTCACGATTGTGTGTGTCAGCAAACGTCACCGCCACCGTGTGTGCGTATCGGCGCGACACGCTGGCCACCACTCGGGAGTCTTCCCCTCCACCTAGAAGCACCCCTACGGTCTCTTGCCCAGAGCAGATCCGCTCTACGTTATTCACAAGTGTATCCCGGGCCCGACGAGCACAGTCATCAAAGGCGACTGGATGGTCACACTCTCTCGGCGTCCAGTATGGCTCTGAGAGCAAGTTGTCATCGGTCAACCGGTGTAGCGCCGCAGGGGGAAGCTGCTGCACATTGCGGTATAAAGTGTAGGGATAGGTGACCGTGGTGTAGGTCAGGAAGTCACCTATCGACACCTCGTCCACATCGTGCAGGCGATCAGCAGCAACCGCCAGTCCGTCAACGTGGCTACCAAGCAGCAAGACCCTCGGCTTGTGTCCCAGCCCCGTCGCATAAAGGGGCACAAAGCTGTTAATGTCCGTGACGGCTTCGACGCGACCCAGGGACTTGTCGACACAGAGTACAGCGAAGTGCCCAACCAGGTCTTCGTCCCAGCGGAGCCTCCGCTTCAGCTTCCACTGATCAAGAATCCACGAAGTCCCATCGTTGCCTTCCGAGGCTGTGGCGACGGTGAAGTCGTGGCGCGGTAGCGGGCCCCCTAGAACCACGATAACGTATCTATCGGTCTCAATCGGATCGAAGCACGGATACGGTCTTCCCGCGGCCGCGAGGCAGCCCCAGTCACCGCTGAAGATCCTAATTGGCCGGTCAGGGTCTAAAGCCACTGACCGAAGCGCGTCCCGCAGCCTGAGCTCCAGTGAAGGCTCTGCCGAGAAAAGGAAATCAAGCATGGAACCTACGATCCCTCCTCTCCTACGATTATGCGCATCGCTCGGGCTACTGCCCAACGATGTGATTCGATTTCAAGTAGCGCTTGCACACGCAGTGGCTGGAATGGTTGAGTTCGGCCCAGAG
>SKZG01000138.1 GCA_007127495.1 Planctomycetales bacterium | reverse complement strand
GGGCTGGTGTCGTGATGTGGCGCTTCGGTCGGGAGGCTGGCCATGTAGGTCAGCTCCAGACGCGCCGGATGCGCGCCACCGGCGCGGAGTTTCGGCAGCGGGTCGGCATAGAGGGCCTTCGAAGCCAAAACGATCGCGGTGAGAGTTTGCATTCGAAGTATCGCTTTCATGGGTTCGCGCTCCTGTCGTGTTGGCGGGGAGATGGTACTAATAAAGGATAGTCCACCGCGTTTTGCGTTTCAAGGTTTGGCGAATACCGGCCGGACGGATCGCGAAAACGGCTAACGGCTCTCCTCGCTCGCTGCTCGCCGACGTCAGTAGTCGAGGCTCTTCTCGGTGTTGGTGCCGCGGAGCAGTCGCTTGAACAACTCCTGCCTATCGACCTCATCGAAATCGTCTTCCGCCGAGGAAAGCGGCCGCACCGCGCCGTTGCGGAACCCGAAGTTGGCGACACCGGGATGGTGGCTCCCGATACGGCCGGGGCCGGGGGGCCCGGAGCCGAACGAGCGGGCGTCGATGCCTTCGTCGGCGGCAGCTTGCGAAACCTCGCGTGTCGGGTCCATCCAGCAGACCGGATCGGTCCGCTCGCCCACGAGGATCATGTCGTCGCTGTCGGGGCCGAAATCGGCCAGCCGCTTCCCCTCGCCCGCCTCAAACGGCATGTCAGGCCCGACCACCACCGAGTACGTCGTCTGGCCCGGTTTGGCGGCCGGGTCGCTCGGGCAGCGGTAGAAGGCCACCGCCTCGCCGTGGAACTGCCGGTTGTGCGGGCTGTCCCACGGTTCGTCCAGCCGGATTTTCTCATAGAGCGACTCGTGGCCCAGGTACGGCAGCAGCAGCACGCGCCAACTGTGCAGCGGGTTGCCGGCGGCATCGGCCGAGTGGGCCGGTGGCAGCGTGCCGTGGTCGCGCTCGTACAGGAGCACGGCCAGCGTGATGCGCCGCACCTGTTGAATGCAATCGTGGCGCCGACCGGCTTCAAGGACGGCGGACCAACTGGGCCCAAGGAGAGCTGCCATCACCTCGCCCCAAAGCTCCGAGCGCGCCCGTAGCGAAACAAGGCGTGTCGCCGTGCCGGGCCGGATCTCTACGTTCAGCGGTGGTTCGCCCGTCGCCTGGATCTCGTCGAACAGTTCGTTGAACCGGCGCGCCACGACGTTCCAGTCGATGCTCAGTTTGGCAAGAATCGCGGGTGGGTCCCAGTCAAGTGAATGCCAATCGTCCAACGATTCCGTTCCGTGCGACCTCGACTGGATGATGTCGAGTGCGTAGAATCGCTCGAACGCGGCTCTTTTCTCTATCTTGGCTGCCGCGGGGAGCTCGTCTATTTCGGCCAGGAGCCGTTTGAGTTGTTCCTTCGTGGGCGGGTGATCGAGCGAACCGGCAATACCCGCATCGGCGATTCCCTCCACCGCAGTCCCAACCAGCAAGTCGATCAGAGTCGCCCCGTGCCCAACATGGCGCCCCAGCCGCTTGCAGGTGACGATGTCGTCGATGGCCCCATCGATGTCGCCCGTGCCGATGCGGTAATTCGCCCGGGCGGACAGGCCTCGCGCGAAGGATCGCATCCGGTGGATCTCCGGGAGGAGCAGGGCCCATAGCAATTCGTCCTCGCTCTGCCGCACGATCGGAATGTAGAACGTCGGCTTGCGTACGGCGCGGCCGATCAGGTCGAGCGCCGGGCCGTTCTGCTCGAGCCACTCGGCCATCATCGGCAGTTCGTCGAGCGTCCAGGGACGATAGACCTTTTCGTGGAGCATCCACTGGACGCCTTCGCGGGACGGCGGCGCGGGCGGCGGGCTGAACTCGTCGTGCGGCGCTTCATCGTCCGGCGGCAACTGCTCGAAGAGCGACTCGTCGAACCGGTCGCTGTTGACGTAGGCCCCGAGAAACACGTCGGCTTGCTGATACGGCATGTCGGGCCGGAGCGTGCTGGCGTCCAACCCAAGCTCCTCGCAGATTCGCGCGAAGTACCACGGCTCGGCTTCCGGGCCCTTGCCCAGGTGCCGCACAATGAGCCGATAGCCGTTCTCGTCGGTGGCGGCGTTTCCCGGCCGCGTCGCCTGCCGGATGGCAGCGAAGTAGTCGACCTGCTTGCCGTCCGATTTGAGCGGCTCGGTGATGTAGGTCGTTTCCTTCGAGATGCGCAGCGGCCGCGAATGCCCCAGGTTCACGTACATCGTCATGACCACAAGCAGGGCCACGCCCGCCCCGCCCAGCCAGATGAGCCGGCGGGCCTTGTGCTCCTTCGGCCGGCCGCCGTCGTCAACGCGTTCCGGGTTCGAGCGATTCTCGGTCATTGGCGTAATCCTCCCAAAGCGGCAAATGAAGCTTCCTGGCCTGCCAGCGGTAGTAGCCGGCCCTGCCCGGTCGTCATCGCTCGGTTCCATCGATGATGATAACGAGGCGGCGCAATGCCAGCAACAGGCAGCAGGGAAGCAGAACCTGCACCGCCGCGACATGGCTCCAGAGTAAGGCGAGAACCCATCGCCCCAGGTCGTCTGCCTGGTCGGCGGCCATGCCGTCGATGCCCGCGATCCGCTGCAACAGGGCAATGCAGGCGAGCGTGCCAAGCGCAAACGCGATAAAACACATCTGCATGAAGACGAGCCGGGGCCGACTCCCGACTGCCTTCCGGGACCAATTCAGCCAGGGTTGCTCTCGCGTGGGCGCCACGGGGTTTGAGCCGTATTGCATGGAGTATCTCCCGTCCATTATATCACCCCTACGGGGACGGCATCGACGTCCTGGGCCAGCGGCACGGTTTGCGGGCACAGGCAGAAGAGCACACCCTCGCCCACCGGATGTTTCAGGCGGCGCAAAGAATCAAACGGCTGCGCCATTTCCCGCCGGGGACCGGCCGTCTTCTTCACCTCGATGGGGTACAAGACTTGGTCCTGCTGCAACACGAAGTCGATCTCGTGCCCGTCGCGGTCGCGGTAGTAGTAAAGTCGGGGCGACTTGCCGCGGTGCCACCAGCTCTTGAGCAGCTCGCACAGCACGTGCGTTTCGAGCATCGCCCCGGCCATCGCGCCGGCCTCGAGAGTTTCCGGGCTGGACCACTCGGTCAGGTACGCGGCCAGCCCTGTATCGAGAAAGTACAGCTTGGGCGTCTTCACCAGCCGCCGGGTGACGTTGCTGAAGTACGGCGGAAGCAGATACACCTGGAAGCTGGCCTGAAGAATCGACAGCCAGCTCTTCGCGGTGTTGACGGCCACGTCGGCGTCGCGGGCCAGATCGCTCAAGTTGAGCATCTGCGCGGTTCGGGCGGCGCACGCACGGAGAAACCGAACGAAGGCCATCTCGTTGCCCACTTGGGCCAGGTCCTTCACGTCGCGCTGGAGGTAGGTTTGCAGGTACGAGCTGTAGAACAGGTCGCGGTCGCGAACCGGGCCCGCCGTCAGCGCAGGGAACGCCCCCAGCCAAATGTCGTTGTATATGCTCTTCAGGTCGGACCTGGCGGCGGAGCCCTCGCGTTGCTTGACTGCTGCGCGCGTGGGCAGGAACGGCGGCACGTCCAGTTCCAGCCGGTGGCGCTCCCGGCTGGAGAGCCCCAGCAAGTTCAGGATCGCCACCCGGCCGGCCAGTGATTCCGAAATGCCCTTCATCAACAGGAACTGCTGCGAACCGGTAAGCCAGAACATGCCGGGCCGGCGGTGGGCGTCGGCGCTCATTTTCACCAGCGGCAGCAGTTGCGGCGCGTACTGGACTTCGTCAATCAGCACAGGCGGCTCGAACCGCTGCAGGAACAGCGCGGGATCCTCGACGGCCAAGGCGCGCAGCGTGGGGTCGTCGAGCGTGACGTACGCTCGTTCGTTTTGGCGCAGATGCTCCAGCAGCGTGGTCTTGCCCACCTGCCGGGGGCCGGTCAGCAGCAGCACGGGGAACTGCTCGCCGGCCTCAGCCCAGCAGGTGCCCATTGTTCGTTCGAGGTACATCGCGATGTCTGGCTATTTTGCAGTGCTATTGCATAATAGCCGACAATTGGGGCGGAGTCAAGATGGAAGTGTCGGCCGTCATCCGACGACTGGAAAAGGTCTGGCTAATTCAAAACCGAATCTTGAATCAGCCACCCCGCGTGGTACAATACAAAGATGATCCCACGCGACCTGACGCCCCAATTGGCCCGTGCGGCAGCGCAATTCCCCGCGGTGACGGTTACAGGCCCTCGACAGAGCGGCAAATCGACCCTCTGTAGAGCCGCCTTCGCCGATCATCCATACGCAAATCTCGAATCGCCCGACGTCAGGGCGTTCGCCACGGACGACCCGCGGGCCTTCCTCGCACAGTTTCCCGACGGGGCGATCCTCGACGAGGTGCAACGCTGCCCCGAACTGCCTTCCTACTTGCAGGGCATCATCGACGCCGACCCCCGGCCCGGCAGGTGGATCCTCTCCGGTTCGCAGAACCTGGTGTTGCTCGAGTCGGTCAGCCAGTCGCTTGCCGGTCGGGTGGCGGTGCTGCACCTGCTACCGCTGGCCCGTAGCGAGGTGATTCGATTCGATCCGCACCCTCAGGCGCTCGACGAGGCCATGCTCGCCGGAGGCTACCCGCGAATCTTCGACCGGCAACTCGATCCGGCCGATTGGCTTGCTTCTTACGCGGCCATGTACATCGAGCGCGATGTCCGCACCATCTCGAATATCGGCG
>SKZG01000337.1 GCA_007127495.1 Planctomycetales bacterium | reverse complement strand
GCCGAAGGCCCTCGATGGCCGCCTGCGCGCCCAGCACGCTCCGCTCTTCGAAGAAGTGGCCCAGGTGCAGGATAACCGGAATGAGCGTGGCGGTGATGAAGTCGCCGTACATCATGGCGGCCAGCGTCGCCAGGGCCACGAGTTGGTCGGTCATGGCCCCCTTGTCGCCGGTAATCAGTCCGCGCGAAGCCTCCCAGAACACCGGCGCGGCCACAATCAACGCAGCCAGCGCGATAATCAATTCGGCAATGTTGGCCAGATCGGCCGGGCCGTATTGGAGCTGAATCCACCCGACGGCCAACAGCGCGGCGGCCAGCATGGCCGTGCCAAGTTGCACGACAATGCGGCTGCGCTCCGCCAGCGTCAGCGGCACGTCCAGCGAGCGGTCCATGCGGGATGAGAGGGGGGTAGCCAAAGTACTACTCACGGCTGTTCCTCCGTGGGGGGCGGCAGGATCACGCGCGAACCCAGCGGCAGATGGATCCGCCGGCCCACGTTGGTCAGCACCGCTTCGAGTGTTTCCATCAGAAGCCGCTGTCGCATCAGCTCGGGATTGTTCCGGTACTCAGCGTACACCTGTTCGAACACGGAAAGCTCCGCCGAAGCTCGGGCGTTGAGCGTGTTGTGGTAGGCCATTGCCGCCTTGATCATGCCGTTCGCCTCCGACTCAGCGGCGGGAATCCGGCTGAGGACGAATCCTTCCGCCTCGCGTTTCTTCGTTTCGATTTCAATGCGGGCGCTCTGCACGTCGCGGAACGCGCCCACGACGTGGCGGGGTACATGGATGGCCGTGAACTCCAACGCGGAAATCTGAATGCCGCAGTCGATCGCGTCCAGCCGCCCCTGAGCGCGGCGCTGGACGACCGCGGCCAGGCTTTCCATCGTACCCGGACCGGCATCGCCACCGCGTTGGATCCGCAGCACGTCGTTCACCTCCCAGCCGGCCACGGTTTGAGTCAGGGACGCCAGCACCGCTTCGTGCAGAATGCCCTCGGGAACCGTCGTGTCCATGAGCAGGCGGAAGCGGATCGGATCGGTCACACGGTAGCGAACAGCGAGCCGGGCCTGGATCACGTTCTGGTCGCCGGTAAGGCAGTAGCCTTCAATAATCGGGTTGATCTTGTCCAGCGCGACCGGGTCGTCAATCGGTTTCCACACTTCTTCCACCCTCACCTGGCCCTCGCGATCGGGACCGGGCACCAGGTACAGTTGATCCACCGGATACGGAAGTGCGGGGACCAGGCCCGGCTGCTTGATCTGCTCGGCGCGCGAGGCGCCCGTCAGCCGGCCGAACCGCAGCAGCAGGCCCACGTTGCCCGACCGGACGTTCTGGAAACCCGAGAACAGGAAGATCACCAGCAGCGCCAGGACGACCCAACGGAACATGCGCAGCCCGGCGTCGAGCCCTTGAAAGACCACGGGAGTCGGCTTGGCGCGCCTGGCGCTCATGGCGTGTCCTCCGGGTCGGGCTTCGATGCGGGACCGGTGAGGGCGGCCGTTCCGGCAGCGGCAGGCTTGCGGGGGCCGAGGCCGGACAAATCGCTCTCGAACAGCTCGCGGAACGGCTCCTGGTCGCTCCTTAAAATGATGGTGGACCTCGTTCCCAGCGTATTCCGAAGGACCTGCATAGAGCGCCAGAAGCGGTAGAAACCAGGATCCAGCTCATGGGCCTTGGCATAGGTTTCCGCGGCCTCCTTCTCCGCCTGGCCGATGATCGTACCGGCCTCCTGGCGTGCTTCGCGGAGGATCTGCTCAGCCTGGACCAGTCCCTCATTGCGGATGGCCTCGGCCTCCTTGGTGCCCCGCGCCCGCAATTCATCCGCCTCCGCTCGCCGCTCAGCCCGCATTTGCTCCAGGACGGCCACCATGTTGTCTTCCGGGTACGCAATGCGTTTCACCCCGACCTGTTCCACGGCAATCCCGAAGGTTTTCGTCATGGCCTTGCGGACTTCCTCCAGGATGCGTTGCTCGATTTCCGGAGTCTTCATTTCGTCGGGAGAGGTCGAAACCAACGCGCTCAACTCATAGTTGGCCATGTGGAGGTTCTTTGCGGCCGTGACCATTCCGTCAAGCAAGTGCTCGGCCTCTTCCACTCGGCCAAGCGACTGGAAGTACAGCAAAGGGTTCTCCACGCGCCACACCACGTAGGTCAACAGGACCACGTTCTTCCGGTCGCGAGTGAACGTTTCCGTGAAGGGCGTATTGTGGTATCGGAACCGCCGGTCGATGAAGTGGACCTGTTCCACGGGCCAGGGCCACTTGGCATAAAGACCGGGCTCGTCGCGCTCCTGCACCGGCTGGCCGAATCGGGTCACGATGGCGCTGTGCTGCTCTTGCACGGTGAATGAGGAACCGTAGGCCACCAGCAGGCCCACGACCACCAGCGCAAAGGCGAAGCGCCATGCAATGGCGCCCCACGACGGGCGCTCCTCGGGAAGCACGGGGGCGTGCGCATGTCCCATATTATCGTCCTCCCTGGTTGAGCCCTTCTTCGCTGCGCGCGCCGCGGAAGTCGAAGAAGAACTCGCCCGGTGTAAGGGTGAATGACTTATCCATCAGAATCAGCGGCCGGTCAGCGAGCGTTTCCTGCACGACGTCGCCGCGCAGCCGAAGTTCAAATGCCTCGGGCGCGACGTCGTACGCCTGACCCACCGCGACGAACTCCGCCGATTCCTCCACCGCCTTGCCGACGCGGCGCGCGGCGTCGACCGTGGCGTCGGCCACGGCTTTCGCGCCTTCCGCCGCGGCGTTTTCTATGGCCACCCGGCGGGCGCCCGACGCCTCGGTCACGTAGCGAGTCGCGTCGATTCCGGCACTAACGACCTCCAGGTAGTCGGTCGCGGCTTCAATGGGCGGGTGCAAACTGAACAGCGCCACGTCGACCACTTCGATGCCCAGCCGATTCTCCTCGGCGTACTGCTGCATGAGCCGTTCGATCTCGGTGGCGAACGCGTCCCGGTTCGTGGCTAGCACCGCGCGCACGGTGGAGTTGCGGGTTCGCTCCATCAAGGCGCGGTAGCCGAAGCCCTCCAAGGCCAGCTCGGGATTCTGAAATCGCAATGCGTAATCGAGGAATCCGGCGTCGTCTTCGCGAACCTTATAGTACACGATCGCATTGACGACCACGGCTTCGGCGCCGTCGCCCAGCACCAACGCGAATTCTTCCTCGGCGTGCTTGTTGGTCCACAGGTAAGCCGTAGGTCGATCCAGCTCGACGTAGCCCAACGGTTGCGAACGAACTCGCTTGACCTCGAAGCGCAAGACGCGGCCCAGCGGCCAGGGCAGCTTGAAATGCAAGCCGGGTTGCAGTGGCGCTCTCTCAAGGTGCCCGAACGTCTCGCGGAGCCCCAGTTCGCTGGGCCCGACCATGGACAGGCAACTCAGCCCCCAGAACATCAACAATGCCATCAGACCCGTCGGCACCAGGGCCCTGCGCACAAACCGGATCGCCCACGAGGACCGAAAACTCACGCCCCAGTGCGATTCGACAGTTTCAAACAGGCTGGCCACCGGATTGCCCCGCACGAAGACCAACTCGCGCAAGAAGCTCACCAGGGGCGGCAGGAAGGGCGCGTGTTCGCCGCGGTGACCCAGCCATGCCCACAGCAGCCGCGCCAACTGCTCCACGGCCACCGCCAGAAGCCAAATCAGCAACACCCGCGATATCCACCAATCCAGCGGCGCCCAAACCATCTGCGACAACAGGCCTACAGCCGCCAAAACGCTCGCCCACTGGCTCTCGCGTAAAGCCAGCACGAGCGGGTGCGCCTCCGGCAGGCTCTCGCTCGAAATGGGGCTGAACGACCGGGCCAGCACGAGCCAGAGGCACGAGATAGCCAGGAACAGGATGCCCAGCGCCGTTGCCTGAGCTTCCGGTACGACGGCCGCTTCCTCGGCGCCGCGAACGAACAGGGCGAGACCGATGAGCAAAGCCACCACGGCCGTTGGCAGGACGGCCACGAATAAGTAGTGCAGTCGCCGGCCGTGCTCCACGTCGGCCAGCACGGCGTGGTAGGTCTGCTCGGTGTCGCGGTCGGCGGAGCTAAGCCACTGTTGCCGAGCGGCTGCGGGCTGCTCTTCCGCGCTGGAGGCAACGATTGTTTCCGCTTCGGCCCGGCTTTGTCGGAGCCGGTGGGCGTTCAGCGCAATCCAAGCGACCAGGGCGGCCAGGAATGCCTGAAGCGCGACGGCCTGGACGCTGTACATCGCCGTGGTCAGGCCATACCCCCCTGCCACAACGCCTGCACCCGTTAGAAACAGCGCAGTCGCTAGAATCAGCCCCCGATGCCCGCCGGGGGAGGACGTTTCGTGGCCAAACGGTATTTCCGCCGTTTGAGACAGATCGGAATGCTGGGTCATGTGGTGCGAGTACAAAAAAAAGACGTGGTCGGCCACGTGGGCATTGATGGACGGGGCCCGATGGCAGCGCAAAGCGCCCCCACTTCATACGTCGCCTATCCGGAAACGGTTCGCAAGACTTCGATATCATTAAGCGTACACCGTTCACGTGGAGCCGGGAAAACTGCCCCAGCCCGCGAACGCTTACCAAAATTATAGCCCATCGGAACCCCACTGAACCGACCGACCCCGCTAGGGTACAATGTCGCCTTGATGCCGGATGCCGGGACTGTCCTTATTGCAAGCCCTAAACCCCGCAGGACCAAAAAATATCCCT
>SKZG01000091.1 GCA_007127495.1 Planctomycetales bacterium | reverse complement strand
CGCTGGTCGAATTGTGGTTGGTGGTTCCGATTTGTGGGGCGGCCGCCGGGCATCGCCCTTGGCAACTCGCCCGCGACCGATCGTAGTTGTTTCCGCTTACCATATCTCGCACAGGACCTCGCCGCCGAGTTTGCGCTGCCGCGCCTCGCGGTCGCTGATAACTCCGCGGCTCGTGCTGATAATGCTTACACCCAAACCTCCCAGCACGGGCTTCAGCGCGGCGGCTCCGCTGTAGATACGGCGCCCCGGCTTACTGATCCGGCGGATGGAGCGAATCACGCGCTCGCCGTTGGGTCCGTACTTCAGGTGCAGCCGGAGGTAGTGGCAGGGCGTTGCCTCCACCTCTTCCCATTCCCAAATATACCCTTCTCGCTTAAGCACTTCCGCCAAACCACGTTTGACCTTCGACAACGGCATATCGACGTGCGAACGTTCAATGCGCACGGCGTTGCGGATGCGGGTCAACATGTCGGCGATCGGGTCGGTCATCATGGCGTTTGTACTCGTCTTACTCGGAAAACGTGCTGTTCGATACGGAATGCCGAGAGCAATTTCTTACCAACTAGCTTTCTTGACACCGGGAATCAGGCCTTCGTCGGCCAGTTTGCGGAAGCAGATGCGGCAGATGCCGAATTTTCGGTACACAGCCCTGGGTCGCCCGCACAGCCGGCACCGCCGCTCCAAACGCGTCGAATATTTCGGCCTGCGCAAGGCCTTGGCGATTTTCGATTTACTTGCCATGGCACTCTTGGGTCTTCTGGTGGTTAGGTGGAACGCATGGGAACGCCGAAATCGCGTAACAACATGCGGGCTTCGTCGTCGCTATCGGTGCTGGTAACCAGCGTGATATTCATCCCCTGGGGCCGGCCGTACTTGTCGGGATTCAGTTCCGGAAACACCAACTGCTCGGTCAGCCCCAGGCTGTAGTTTCCGTGCCCGTCGAATGCGCTCGGGCTGAGGCCGCGGAAGTCGCGAACGCGCGGGATGGCGACCGAAACCAGGCGGTCGAGGAACTCGTACATTCGTTTTCCGCGCAGGGTTACTTTGCAGCCGATGGCGTTGCCTTCGCGCAGCTTGAACCCGGCGATGGACTTTCGGGCCAGGGTGACCACGGGTTTCTGCCCGGACAACAGCGTCAGCGCGTCGACCGCTTCGTCCAGGTGTTTTTTGTCCTGCAGGGCGCTGCCGACTCCCATGTTGATGGTGATTTTCTTCAACCGGGGCAAGGAAAGCCGATTCTTCCGCCCCAGCTTCTCGCCAAGCGCCGGCAGGATTTCCTGCCGATACCGCTCCTGGAGGCGGGGGATGGGAATCGGGCCCTTCGGCTTCGCCTTTTTCGAGGCTTTGCCTTGGTCCTGGCCTTTGGCGGCCTTGGCGCCCTTTCCGGGCTTAGCGGGTTTGGCTTCTTTGGCGCACATAGTGGTTAGGCTTTCACCCTCCGCGCTTTTGCAGGTCCGACTTGTCCATTTCCGGCCCCGCACTTCTTGCAGTATCGCTCCTTCGTGCCGTCATCGAGGAACCGGATTCCCATCCGAGTGGCCGCCGCGCACTTCTCACACACCACCAGCACGTTGCTGGCGAAAATCGGCATCTCCTTGGACAGACGCCCGCCTTGCGGGTTCCGCTGGCTCCGCCGCACGTGCTTATATACGCGGTTCATCCCCTCGACGATCACTTTCCCGGCCGCGCGATCGACCGAAAGCACGCGTCCCTGCGAGCCCGCGTCGTCGCCGGTTAAAATCTTCACAGTGTCATTCGTACGAATCAGCATCAGACGACCTCGTTGGCCAGGCTCACGATTTTCATAAAACTCCGCTCGCGCAGTTCACGCGCCACCGCGCCGAAAATGCGTGTTCCCCTCGGGTTCTTGTCATTGTCAATCAGCACGGCGGCGTTGCTGTCGAACCGGACATAACTGCCGTCGACCCGCCGGCTCGGCTGCTTGCACCGCACGATGACCGCCCGAACGACGCTACCCTTCTTGTAGTCGCTGCCGGGAATCACGCCCTTGATACTGCACACGACGATATCGCCCAAGCCGGCCGTCCGGCGGTGGGTGCCACCAAGCACCTTGATGCACATCAACTCCTTGGCGCCCGTATTGTCAGCGACATTGAGCCGGGTTTGCATCTGAATCATGGTTTGGATCCCTGTAATGGTTCTTTCCGGCGGCCGCCGCGCGGGCAACCGCCTCCTTCCCTTTGCAGCCGGCTACCAGGGCCGAATGCACCACCTTGCGCGGGGGCTGTGCCGCTATCTGGACTCGTCGGGCATTGCAACCGACTCGTCTTCGCCCGCTTCGTTCACGTCGGCCTCGTGACTCCGCTGTTTCTGCGCCGCGCGCAGGGCCACGAGGTCGATCAACCGGCTCTTTTCCACCACCCGCACGAGTTCCCAACGCTTGGTTTTCGATTTGGGCGGGCACTCGCGAATCTCGACGGTATCGCCCAACCCCGACTCGTTGTTCTCGTCGTGGACGTGGCATACGGTTCGGCGCCGGATATATTTCCCGTACAGCGGGTCTTTCTCGCGGCGCGAAATCTCGACTCGGCGCGACTTCCGGCATCTATCGCTCGTCACGACCCCGACGGCCAATCGCTTGGGCATGGCACTATTCCTGTTCGTTGCTCTCGGTGGACTGGTTCGCCTCGGCCGCGGCACGCTCGTTGCGGATCGTTTTGATCCGTGCGATCAAGCGGCGGCATTTTCGGAGTTCGCTGGGCGCGTCCAGCCGCTCCGTTTGCGCTTGGAGACGCAGGCGGAAAAAATGTTCTGTGGTTTCTTTGAGCGTCGCCTCGAGTTGGTCCACGCTCATATCGCGAAGTTCGGATACCTTGGCCATTATGCGGTCCTCCGTCGCAGGAAGCGGACGCGAACGGGCATTTTATGGGCCAACCGGGTGAAGCAGAGGCGGGCCGCTTCCTCGGTGACGCCTCCGATTTCGTACAGGACAGTTCCGGGCCGAATCACCGCGGCCCAGTAATCGGGCTCGCCTTTTCCCTTGCCCATGCGCGTTTCCAATGGTATGGAGGTGATGGGTTTCTGGGGGAAAATGCGGATGTACAGCCGCCCTTCGTTGCGCAGGTACTGCTGCGCCGCGATTCGCCCGGCTTCAATCGTCGCCGCGGAAATCCATCCGCCTTGTACGGCCTGGAGCCCGAATTCGCCAAAGACCACGCGGTTCCCCCGCGTCGCCTCACCTCTTATACGTCCTCTTTGGCTTTTTCGGTGCTTGACCCGTTTTGGCATCAGCGCCATCGATCTCGTCCTCTTGGTATATGCCTTGGTTAATCCACACCTGCACGCCGATATGGCCCTGGGCGATTTTGGCTTCCGTGAAGCCGTAATCGACCTTGGCTCGCAGCGTACTCAGCGGAATCGATCCGGCGATTTGCTTTTCGCGCCGGGCCATCTCGGAACCCCCGAGCCGCCCGGCAAGTTGAATCTTGACTCCCTTGGCCCCGGCATCCATGGTTTGCTCCAGCGACCGCTTCATGGTGCGCCGAAACCCGGAACGCCGTTCGAGCTGTTCCGCGACGTCTTCGGCCACCAATTGCGCGATCAATTCCGGACGGTTCAACTCCTCGATTTTGATGTTGATCCGCCGCCCGGTGCGCGCCTGCAACTCGGCCTGCAACTCCTCCACACGTTCGCCCTTCCGCCCGATCAGCACGCCCGGTCGGGCGGAGAACAGGGTGACCTTGACCTCGTCGCGGGTGCGTTCGATTTCCACCTTGGCGACGGCCGGATACATGGGCTTGCCGCCCCGATCCTTCCGCTGCTTGATGAATTTGCGAATCTTCTGATCCTCGACCAAGAGGTCCGCGAATTCCCGCTTCGGAGCGTACCACCGGCTCTTCCAGCCGATCATCACGCCCGTCCGAAATCCGATAGGATTGACCTTTTGACCCATAGTTCCTTTCCCGGTTCTTTTTAGGAGACGGCCGGGGGCTCGCTTCTGTTGGTTCCGTGTAAACGCTTCTAGTCCAGGGCTACGTGAATATGCGACATGCGCTTCTTAATGATGGCTGCCATGCCGCGCGCCCGCGGACGCATGCGGCGGAACATCGGCCCGGGATCGACCCGGACGTCGACCACCATCAGGGTTTGCAGGTTCGGTGCCCGCCGGTCCTCCGCGTTCGCCAGGGCGCTGCGGAGCACTTTTTCGAGCATCCGTGCGCCGCGTTGCGGCTGGTATCGTAAAACATTGAGCGCCTCGTCGGCAAACTTGCCGCGAATCAGGTCGGCAATGGGGCGGACCTTGCGCGGGCTGATCCGCGCGAATCGATGTACCGCTTCGTATGCCATGGTGTCTTCCTCCAACTCGCCTGCGTCGGCCTGCCGATTAGCGGGCCGGCGGCGTCGGTTATCGTTTTCCCTTGCCCCCGTGGCCGCGAAAGGTTCGCGTCGGGGCGAACTCGCCCAGCTTATGCCCCACCATCTCCTCAGTCACAAACACTTTCATATGCGCCTTCCCGTTGTGGACCATGAAGGTATGCCCCACAAACTCCGGGATGATGGTGCATGCTCGGGCCCACGTCTTGATCGGTTCCTTAACGCCCACCGCGTCGAGCTTTTCGACCTTGCCGAAAAGCCTCGGATCAACGAAGGGACCTTTTTTCAGGGATCTGCTCATTGGTTTTGGGCGCGGCCGCCGGCCGCGACTTGGTGGTTTGCGACGTTAT
>SKZG01000158.1 GCA_007127495.1 Planctomycetales bacterium | reverse complement strand
CTGGGGCGCCCGCGGGCGATTGCCCAATGCCACTTACTTTAGCACCATTTGGGGGCATTTCGGCGGAAAGGCGAGCCTGCGCCGCAAAACCATAACAAACCCCATAGCCGATACAGGAAGTTGCCCGGCCAGGGCAGCGCACACAACAGGCAATACGCTTCCATGGAACCAAGCGACGCACTCCGCAATGCCCAGCAAGAGACGGCGAAGCTGCGCGCCGAATTGGCGGCCGCGCACCGGCTTGCCGACCGATTGCGCGAAGAGGCACAGGCGGCCGAGCGGGCGAAGAACGAGTTTCTGGCGAATATCGGGCACGAAATCCGCACGCCCATGAACGCCATTCTCGGCTTCTGCCGTATGCTGTTGAAGGACTCGCTGAACCCGGAACAGCTCGAAAAGCTTCAATACGTTCACAATGCCGCTGAGTCGCTCTTGCAGACCATGAGCAACGTGCTCAACTACTCGCGGCTTGCGGCGGGCGATCTGAAGTTGACGCGCGCCCCGTTCGAACTCGACGCCGTCCTGCACGAGGTCATGATCGCCACGCAGGATCCAGCGCGGCACAAAGGTTTGGCCATCGACTACCTCGTGGAGAAGGCCGTGCCTCGCAGGCTGCTGGGCGATTCCGGGCGGCTGCGCCAGGTGCTCGGCAACCTGGTGTGCAATGCCCTGAAATTCACCGAGCAAGGCGAGGTCCACGTGCGTGCCTCCCTCGATGAGCGGAACGGCGAGACGGCTGTGATTCGGTTGGTTGTGACCGACACGGGAGTGGGCATTGCCCCGGACCGTCAGCAGGTGATCTTCGATGCCTTCGCCCAAGCCGATGGTTCCTCGACGCGCCGGTTCGGAGGCCTGGGGCTCGGCCTGACCATCTGCAAACAACTGGTCGATCTGATGGGTGGTGAAATCGGGTTCCGCAGTCAGCCGGGGAGGGGCAGCAGCTTCTGGGTTACCGTTCCCCTGCAAATCGATTCGCGCCCGGCCGCGCCGGGGCAAGAGCCGCCCGCCGAACGCAACGTTCACGTCGGCCGGTTACAAGCTGCCCAACCCCCCGAAGCCGCGTCGAGCGAGGGCCGTCGGCGTCGCCCGCGCGTGCTCGTGGCCGATGACGACTACTTGAACCGCACCCTGGTGGAGATGCTGCTGGGGCGCGCTGCCTGCCTGATCGACACGGCCACCAATGGTCGCGAAGCGGCGGAGATGGCCGCGCGGGCGCCGTACGATCTGGTGCTTATGGATCTTCAGATGCCGGAGATGGACGGCTTGGCGGCCATCCGCAGCATTCGCGACGAAGCGGGGCCGAATCAAGCAACCCCCATTGTGGCGCTCACGGCCTTTAGCACCGATAGCGACCGCAAGCGGTGTCGGGAAGCCGGGGCCGATGAATATCTAGCGAAGCCCTTCACGCCTGAAGCCCTTCTTGAAATGGCCGCTCGGTTCCTTCCGGGCTGCCTGGAAACAGGGGCGGAAGAACGGCGCGAAGCCGGGCCGCAGCACGATGCACCGCACTTGTTGCGAGAGTGTTTTCAGGCAATTTGCCGAGCGTTGGGCAACCGCGATTTCGGCCGCCTTGAGACTTCAGCGGGCCGGCTGAAGAACGCGTCGCTCGGGGCCGGGGCGCGCCTGCTGGCCGACCACGCCATGCGGGTGCAGTTCGCCGCCCGTTGCAACGACCTGAAAGAAGCCGCCCAAGCCGTCGATCGTTTGCACGCAGCCCTGGGCAATCAGACACCTCGAAAAACGTTTATTCGAAACATACCCGCGTCACTGGAGACCGACTGTGAAATTTCTAATCGTTGACGACGATCCCGCCTGTCGCAGGCTGGTGAAGACGATCCTTACGCCGTACGGCGAATGCGATCTTGCGTTCGACGGCGGCGAGGCCATCGACGCGGTGCGCCTCGCGCTGGAAGACGGGCAACCGTACGACCTGCTTTGCCTGGATATTATGATGCCGGGCACGGACGGCCATGAAGCGCTGGAGGCGATTCGGCGGCTCGAGGCGCAACGGGGCCTCACCGGCTCCGACGGCGTGAAAATTGTCATGACCACG
The DNA here is from genome assembly GCA_007127495.1 of Planctomycetales bacterium. Classification (GTDB taxonomy): domain Bacteria; phylum Planctomycetota; class Planctomycetia; order Pirellulales; family Thermoguttaceae; genus PWXP01. The sequence continues at coordinate 2,634 of SKZG01000158.1, read as the reverse complement.
GCCCTGGCCGATTCCAAGCATTGTATTCGCGCGTTCCGGCACGGTTGCGAAAGCTACGTCACCAAGCCGATCCGGGCCGAGAAGCTGCTGGAACAGGTTCGCTTGCTCTTAGGCACGACATTCCCCGGCGCGCGTGCGCGCTCGCCCGAAACGCCGCAGCGTCCGGTCGCCGTGCCGCAGAAGCCGCCGGCCGGCTTCGAGAGCAGTCGGCGGCCTCGCTACTTGATTGTCGATGACGACGCCGTATGCAGGGAATTGCTGAAAGCCATCCTGTCAGGGTATGGTCAGTGCGTTTGTGCATACGATGGGCAGGAGGCGATCGACGCGGTGCGCCTGGCCTTGGAGGACGGCAAGCCGTTCGACATGGTTTGCCTGGACATCATGATGCCCGGCATGAACGGCCATGAAGCATTGACGGCCATTCGCGGCATCGAAGGGCAGCACGGGATTCGGGGTTCCGACGGGGCGAAGGTCGTGATGACCACCGCCCTGCGCGACGCGAAACATTGCATCCGGTCGTTCCGCGAGGGATGCGAAAGCTATCTCACCAAGCCTATCGACGAAACCGAACTCGTTGCTAAAATGCACGATCTGGGCGTGCTCGGCGCTGAACCTGTCGTTCCGTAGCCATAGCCCTGAACGGTTACCCATAAACGAACTGCATTGGACCCATGCCTGCTGCTTCTTGGTTCATCGTCGTCTGGCTTGCGGTTCTTGGGACAGCGATTGGCAGTTTCCTCAACGTGGTTGTGTGGCGTTTGCCTCGGGGGGAGAGCCTGCTGGAACCGCCCTCCCATTGCCCGAAATGCGGCCACCCGATCCGCTGGTACGACAACGTGCCAATCGTCAGTTGGCTGCTGCTGCGAGGCCGCTGCCGCGATTGCGGCACCGCCATTTCGGCGCGGTATCCCTTGGTTGAAGCGGCCTGCGGCGCGTCGTTTCTCGTGCTGGCGATCCTCGAATGCGGCATGCAGGGAATCAACCTGCCTGCCCGCCAACCCATGGTCGCGAACGACGTGATCCTGACGTTCGGCTGGTCGGGCCGGGAGCTTTACGGCGTATTCCTTTTCCACCAGTTGCTTTGGTGTACGCTTCTGGCGGGCGGGCTGATCGAGTACGACGGGTACCGGGCCCGATGGCGCCTTTATGTTCCCGTGCTCGTGGGGGCGGCCGTTGCCGGAAGCGCGCTGCCCATGCTCTACCCTGTTCCGGCCTGGCAGGGGGTCGCCGGCTGGTATGCGGGCATGGCCACGGGCGCGGCCGGCCTGGGCGCCGGCGCCCTGTTCGGAGGCCTGCTCAGCCGCTGGGAGCCCGTCCCACACCGCAACGGCGTTTGGCTGGGGTTCATCGGCATCGGTGCCGTACTGGGCTGGCAAGCGGCGTCGGGCTTGGCTATCCTTACCCTGTTCTGGCAACTTTGGGCAACGATCCTGGGCCGCCGCATCGCCGCGGTCCGTCGCGTGCCGACGTCGCTGGCACTCGTCGTGCTGTGCTTCGCCTGGATTGCGACCTGGTCGTTGCTCGTGGAATGGATACCGTGGTTGGGCTGAACGTCGCGTCAGGGATTCGCACGGCGGCCCCCAAACAATCATCGATCGGAGGTTCTCACTGGTGAGCGACGAACGCGAACGCATGTTGGAAAGACTTCTCCATTCACCCAGCTATCGGGTGGCGTATAAGGATGTCGATTTCTTGAGCGGCCCGGAGCTGCGCGCGGTGCGCATGGAGCTGGAGCTTCTCAAACCGGAGTTCACGCTTCGCGAGCAACACATTCGCTCAACGGTTGTCGTTTTCGGCAGCACACGCATCGTCGAGCCCGCCGTCGCCCACAAACGTTTGGAACTGGCCCGATTGCAACTGGCCGATACGCCGGACGACCGGCGTCGGCAGCGGGCGGTTGCCCGAGCGGAGCGCCTCGTCGCGAAAAGCCACTATTACGAAACAGCCCGGCGATTCGCGGAATTGGTTTCCAAGTCGTGCCAACGCGAGGAACCACACGACTACGTTGTGGTGACCGGCGGCGGCCCGGGCATTATGGAGGCCGCCAACCGCGGCGCGCACTGCTGCGGGGCGAAATCCATCGGGCTGAACATCCGCCTGCCGCACGAACAGGCGCCCAACCCCTTCATCTCGCCGGAACTGTGCTTCCAGTTCCACTATTTCGCGCTACGGAAGTTTCACTTCATTCTTCGGGCGAAGGCGCTGGTGGTGTTCCCCGGCGGATTCGGCACCCTCGACGAACTGTTCGACGCGCTGACGCTCCGCCAAACCGGCCGCATGCAGGAGATTCCCATCATCATGTTCGGCCGAGAGTATTGGCGGCGGGTCATCGACTTCGAGCATCTGGCTGACGAGGGCACCATCGACGATGCCGACCTCGACCTGTTCCGCTATGCCGAGACGGCCGAGGAGGCTTGGACCATGATCCAAGGGTTCCACCGGCGGCATCTGGCGTAGACCGCCTTCTGTCGCGCTAAGCATGCGCTCAGAAACAATTGTAGGAGGCACACGCCGTGTGCCGTTCACAAATCACGGCACACGCCGTGTGCCTCCTATACTCGCCGCGGCCCAAAACTGCGCTTTCCGTAGGATGGGCTTTAGCCCGTCAAAGCGAAGACGGACAAGAATGTCCAT
>SKZG01000510.1 GCA_007127495.1 Planctomycetales bacterium | reverse complement strand
TGCCGAACACGGAAAGCTTCGCCACCTTTGGGGCCGAGGTGGGCGGCGGGCAACCCAGCTCCTTCGAAAGGTCGGAAGTGACTTTCAACGCCTGCTCCAAGCTGCCCTGCGGCACGGTGAACGTGATGCTGGAGCGGCCTTCACGCTCCGTACTTTGAACGATCATGTCGACGTTGATGTTTGCCGCGGCGATCTGTTCGAACACCTGCGCGGCCAGTCCCGGCGAGTCGGGCAGGCCGAGGATGGTTACCCGTGCCTGCTTCGCGTCGAGGGTTACGTCGTCGATAATCATTTCCTCCATGCGTTCCATGCGTGCGGCCACGTCGACGGCGTCGCGCTCCGCGGCGCCGGCCGCAGGCGCCGGAAGGCCGGCGTGGGGCTCGGGCTCACGGTCGAGCCGGAAGGTTTCATGCACGGTGCGCAGGGCTTCGACCGAGACATCGCGGCTGACGAGCACGGAGATTTTGATTTCACTCGTGGAGATCATCTGGATGTTGATACCCCGCTCCGCCAGCGCCCGGAACATGCTTTCGGCAACGCCCGACTGCCGTGCCATGCCGAGCCCGACAATCGACACCTTCGACACATCCTCGTCGTAGCTGACGCCTTCGGCGCCGATTTCCCGGACGGCTTCTTCGACGGCCTTCAGCGTTGTGGGCAGGTCGTCGCGGAAGACGGTGAAGGAGATGTCGGCTCGACCGTCTGCGGCCACGTTCTGGACGATCATGTCCATGGCGACGTTCTTCGCGGTGATTTTCGAGAACACGGCCAGGGCGGCGCCGGGCCGGTCCGGCACGCCGAGAACGCTGACCCGCGCCTCCTCCTTCACCTGGGCGCATCCGCAAACGGCCTGATGGGGCGACTCGACGTCGGCCGCAATCACCGTACCCGTCGTATCGCTGAAGCTACTTCGCACGTGCACCGGCACCTGGAATCGCTTGGCGAATTCGATGGCCCGGTTGTGCATGACGCCGGCGCCCGCGCTGCTGAGTTCCAGCATTTCGTCGTAACTGATGCGGTCCACGCGGCGTGCTTCGGGCACCAGCCTTGGATCGGTCGTGTACACGCCGTCGACGTCGGTATAGATTTCGCACGCTTCGGCGTGCAGGACGGCTGCGAGGGCCACAGCCGTGGTATCGCTGCCGCCGCGTCCGAGCGTGGTGATGTTGCCCGCCTGGTCGATGCCTTGGAAGCCGGCGGCAATCACGATCTTTCCGGCGTCGAGCGCCTCCCGCATGCGTTCAGAGGAGATTGAATGGATGCGCGCCTTCGTGTGCGTGCTATCGGTCATGATGCCGATCTGGGCGCCGGTCAAGCTGATCGCCTCGTGGCCCAGCGTATGGATGGCCATCGCCATCAGCGCGACGCTCACTTGCTCTCCTGTGGAGAGGAGCATATCCATTTCGCGAGCCGGGGGCTGGTCGGTGATCTCTCGGGCCAGGGCCACCAGCGCGTCGGTATTCTTGCCCATCGCGCTGACGACCATGACCACCTGACGGCCCTCCACTTGGGCAAGGATCGCCCTGCGCGCGGCAGCCAGTATTTTGGAGCTGTCAGCGACACTGGTGCCGCCGAATTTCTGAACAATGACGGGCATAAGTCGGAGTCTTTTGCGGTTTTTTGTGTGATGGTGGATGAAATCGTGTATGCGAAGGGGACAGTCCCCCTGTGAACGGGGTTACCTTCCGAGAAAGAACGGCATCAGGCGCCATCCCTCGTCGAAGGCCACGTCCGATCCGGCGGCCGCCGGATCGTCGTACGTAGCGGCCGCATCCGGAGCAATGCCCTTCCCGGAAACGGCGAACGGCACGTAGCCGTGCGTGTGGGTTTTGGTTCGGAGGAAGGTCGGGTGATCGGGCGAAACGAGGATTCGGTAGTCGCCGTGGGCTCGCAGCGCCTCGTGCACCGGCCCAACGATGTCGCGGCTGACTGCCTCCAGGGCCTGGACCTTGGCGGCGACGTCGCCTTCGTGCGAGGCCTCGTCGGTGGCCTCGACGTGGACACAGACCAGGTCGGTTTCGTCATCGCGGAGCGCCTCGACGGCGTATCGGCCTTTCGCCGCGTAATCAGTATCGGTGTAGCCGGTTGCGCCGGGCACGTCGATCCGGCGCCATCCCAGCAGGGAGGCCAGCCCCCGGAGCAGGTCGACGGCGGTGATCATGGCGCCGCGCCGGCCGAAAAGCTGTTGGAACGGCACGAGACGCGGAATCTGCCCTAGGCCCCACAGCCATACGTTGGTCGCCGGCAGGCTGCCGCCGGCAAGCCGCCGGGCGTTGACCTCGTGGCGGGCGAATACGTCGACCGACTCGCTCATCAGTTGGTTCAGCAAGTCGCTGCCGGGCCCCCGCGGATAGCCGTCCAGGACCGGCATATCGGTCAAGTCGTGCGGGGGCGTGGTTCGGGTGTCGACCGTGAAGGGGGCCGGCGCGGAGCCGCCTCGCACGATCAAGAGATTGCGGTAACTGACGCCGGGGTGGAACTCGAACCTGCCGCCGCCCACCCGCTCGCTGAGCGACGCGAGCAGCGCCGCGGCCTCCGGGCTGGAGATTTGTCCCGCCGTGAAGCTTCGCATGACCTGCCGCTCGACGGTCACCAAATTGCAGCGCACGGCCCAATCGTCGGGCCCCAGTTCGATGCCCTGCGCGGCGGCTTCCAGCGGCGCGCGGCCGGTGTAGTGCTCGTGCGGATTGTAGCCCAACAGGCTGAGGTTGGCCACGTCGGAGCCGGCGGGCAAGTCGTCGGGCGTGTTCATGGATCGGCCCACGATGCCCTCGGCCGCGACCGCGTCCATGGCGGGAATATCGGCGGCTTCCAGGGGCGTGCGGCCGCCGAGCGCCTCTTGGGGCTCGTCGGCACATCCGTCGGGAATGATGATTGCATATTTCATGATGCCGGATGTCCTCCGTCGCGCACCCGCATTCGGACGCTGCCCGCATGAACGCATGGCAAACGGCCGATCGCTTCCAGCGCCTTGCGCAGGGCGCCGTCCATGGCCGAGTGCGTCATGATCACTAGTGGTACGAGCCGGTCGGCCTCTTCGGAGGCCTCGTGCTGAATGACCGACGCGATCGATATCTCGTGCGAGCCGAGAATGCCGGCGATCTCGGCAAGAACGCCCGGCCGATCGTTCACGTGGAACCGCAAATAATACCGCCCCGGAACCTCTCCTGGATCGCGCACCTTGACCGCCGGATCGTCCCCGGACGACCATAGATCCAGGGTGCGGAAGGTGATGGGCATCCGGCCGACGACCGTGTCGATCAGGTCGGCCACCACGGCCGAGGCGGTGGGCATTTGGCCGGCCCCCTGCCCGTGGAAAAAGACAGGCCCGACGGCGTCGCCGACGACGCGAACGGCGTTGAACGCTCCGCGCACCTCGGCCAGGGGCGTTCCGCGGCGAACGAGGGTGGGCGAAACGTGCAGTTCCAGGCCTGCGGCAGACAACTCCGCCGTGGCAAGCAGCTTGATGTGGTAGCCCAATTCGGCGGCGTAGCGAACGTCGTCCAGATCGACTACGTCGATACCCGTGCGAGGGATGTCGCGCCAATGGACGCGTGCGCCGAACGCCAATTGGACAAGGATGGCCAGCTTCTGGGCCGCATCGGAGCCGTCCACGTCGAGGGTCGGGTCGGCTTCCGCGTAGCCGCGGCGCTGCGCCTCGCCGACGCTTTCGGCGTAGGACGATCCGTCCTGCTCCATTTGGGTCAGAATGAAATTACTCGTTCCGTTGAGGATTCCGTGGATCGATTCGACCCGATTGGCCGTAAGGCACTCGCTTAGGGCTGCAATGATGGGGATACCGCCGGCGACGGACGCTTCGAATGCGATGGACCGGCCCAGGGACCGCGCCCGGCTGAACAGTTCCGGGCCGTGCTCGGCCAGCAGCGCCTTGTTGGCGGTCACGACGTCCTTGCCCGATTCGAGCGCCCGCAGCATGATGGAGCGTTCCGGCTCCAATCCGCCGATGAGTTGCACCACCGCGCTGATATCCGGGTCGGCGAGAACGCCTTCGAGGTCGTCGGTGAGCATGCCCTCCGGAAGAACGACGCCCCGCTCTCGGTGGAGGTCGGGGTCGACCACGCGTACGAGCTGCACGGGGCGGCCGGCGTGCCGAGCGATCCGGTCAGGGTGCTCCAGCAGCAGGCGAGCGACCCCGGAACCGATCGTTCCGAATCCGACAAGGGCGACCTTGGCAACGTCCATAGCACAATCCCAGTGAAAACGGCGAAGTAATTGCAGCGGAATTGCCTATCCTAGTGGTTTCCTACCCCGATCGTCAAGCGGCGGGCCTTGCATCCTTCGGAGGAAACGGGATACTTAGGGGTATCTCAAACCCTTACCGAGGACCAATCTATGCAAGAAAAATCGCTTGCTTTTTTCAAGAGTCTACTAGAAACCCCCAGCCCCTCCGGATACGAGGCGCCCGTCCAGGAGGTGGTGCGAAGCTACGCCTCGGCCTTCGCCGACGACGTACGAACCGACGTCCATGGAAACGTCATTATCGCGCGGAACCCCGACGCGCCGGTCCGCCTGATGCTGGCAGGACATTGCGACCAGATTGGCCTCATCGTGCAGCACATTGACGATGATGGGTTCCTTTACGTCGGCGCCATTGGCGGATGGGACCCGCTGATGCTGATCGGGCAGCGCATGCGCGTGTGGACCCGCACCGGCGACATCCTTGGCATCATCGCTCGA
>SKZG01000048.1 GCA_007127495.1 Planctomycetales bacterium | reverse complement strand
ATCCCGACGCGCCGGCCATGGCCAAGCGCCTCGAGCTGGCCCGCGAAAAGGGCCTTGCCGACCGCCTGTTCGCGATCGTGGGCGTGGCGGAAGAGCTGCCGCTGCCGGACAACTCGGTCGATCTGCTGGTCAGCCGCGGCTCGATCTTCTTCTGGGACGATCCCCCGAAGGGCCTCCGGGAAGCCTATCGCGTGTTGCGGCCGGGCGGCAAGGCGTACATCGGCGGCGGCGCCGGCAGCGGCTATCCCGACTGGGCCGCCGAAAAGTTGGTTGAAGGCCGCAAGGCCCGCCTCCAAGGCGACGACGCCCCTCTCTGGCGCCGGTTCGTCGAACTGCGCCGCCCCGAGCAGATGCGCCAATGGGCCGAAGCCGCTGAGCTTCCCCACTTCAAAGTGATGGGCCAAGGTGCCATCTCGGCCGACGATCTCGACGTGGGGCAAGGAGTGTGGGTGTTGTTCGGGAAACCGGAGGGATAGCAAACAAGCACGACTTCCTTCATATCAACCCAATTCGGCTGCGCTAGTCCCCCCCGCAAACAAAGACGAACGGCGCAGCTTGGCAAACGCCGGAATTCCGCGTAGAATGGAAGTGCGGATGGCCGGGAAACCAGAGATTTCCCCGAAGCGGAATCGTTCATAGAAAGAGAAGCAATGCGCCTGCACAGCGTTATCATGCGTGAACTGCTTCACTATCGCTGGAATTCCGCCGCCGGACTGGCGGCCGTTATGCTGGCCGTCGGGGCCATTGCCGCAACGGCGATGATCCTGGGCGCCTACGAGGCCGACGCCGCCGGAGCGCTCCATGCCAAGGAAGCCCGGTTGCAGGAGCAATTGGCCGACATGCGGGCCGACGTCGACCAGGCGATGGGCGAGTTGGGGTTCAACCTCACCATCCTGCCGAAAGGACAGGAGGTGGCTGACTGGTACGCCCAGGACGAATCGGCCCCGACCATGCCTGAGGTGTCCGTCCGGAAGCTCCGGGAGGCCGGCCTGAAGTTCGTGCGGAACCCCGTGGGCCAGTTGCGCCGAAGAATTACCTGGCCCGAGATGAATTGGCCAGTCATCGTGGCTGGTCGGGGATCGCCCGAGCGAATGGTCACCGCGGCGAGCCAGACTCGCAGCAGGCTGCCTGCCACCCAGGACGAGCCGGCTCCGCTGGCGGCACGCTACCTCGAGCCGCCCGAGCCCGGTACGGTGACCCTGGGATACGAAATTCACACCACGCTCAGGCTCCGCGAAGGCGACGAGATACAACTCATGGGCCGCTCCCTGCGCGTGGCGCAGTGCTTGGTTCAGGAGGGAAATCGGGAGGATGTCACTGCCACCATCGCGCTGGGTGATGCACAGCAACTGCTCGACGAACCTGGGCGCATTAGTGAAATTCTGGCCCAGAGCACGCCCGACGCACTGGAAAACATCGAAACATTGCGAGCACAGGTCGCCTCCGTCCTGCCGGGCGCCCAGGTTGTCCAGCGAGTGCCCGATAGCGTGGCCGCGAAGCTGGCCACCATGCACGCGCGTCGAATCGAACAGGAGCGACTCGAACAGGAGCGAGTGGCACAGGCCGGACTCAATCGCGATCGGCGGCGGCTTGCCGGGCTGGTCAATTTGCTGGTCGTGGCGTCATGTGGACTATGGGTCGGCTGGCTGGCGTGGAACAACGTGGCGGAGCGGCGGGCGGAAATTGGCATTTGGCGGGCCTGCGGACTCCGCGCCGGTTCCCTTGCATTTGTATTCCTGGGGCGCTGGCTTGCGCTCGGCGGGTTGGGTACAGTAGCCGGCTTTGGGGCGGCTGCTATGCTGGTGGCCGCGGCTCTCGGCGGGCTCGATCTGCTCCAGCCCGGCGCGTTGGCGATTGCCCTGGCCGTGGCGCTCTTGTTGTCCGGTTCGGCGGCATCCGTGGCCGCGCTGGCCGCGGCGTGCGAGGACCCCGCCACGGCGCTGCGAGCCGGATAACCCCGCTAACGGTGTCATCGGCCAAGCGATACAGGGCGGCTGAGAGGATGAATGAAATGGCGTCCCGCTCACCCCGCGGGACCGGATGAACCGAGGTACGGTGCGATGAATATCTGGAAAATGACTCTTAGGGAAATCGCCTTCCGCAAGCCGGCGTCGTTGCTGGCTCTGGCGGCCGTGGCGGTGGCGGTCGCAGCGCTGGTCGGATCGCTGATGGCGCTCGATGTGCATCGGCGCCAAAGTGATCAGGTGCTGGAGGCGCACGAAGAACGCGTCGACGCTCTTATGGCCGAACTGCGCGACGAGATGCGCAAGGCCTCGCTAAAACTCAGTTATAACTTGCTGATCGTCCCCCAGGGGCAACACCTGCGCGACTGGTACACCGAAGGCTACGGTAGGCAGTACATGCCCGAGGAGTATGTCGATCGATTATCTTCTTCAAATTTGATGACCGTTCAGCACCTGCTGCCGACATTGCAGCAGCGGGTTGAGTGGCCGGAACAGGAGGGGCGGACAATTCTGCTGATCGGCACGCGTGGTTACGTGCCCCATTTGCACCAAGACCCGAAGAAAACCCTGGATTTGGGACACATGGTTCCTGCGGGCACCGTCGTGCTCGGCTATCAGCTTCAGCAACTCCTGTCAGCAAAGGAGGGCGACACGGTGCGGCTCCTGGGGCGCGATTTTGCCGTCCACCGTTGCCACGAGGAGCGTGGGAGTCGCGACGATATCACCGCTTGGATCGCGCTCGACGAGGCGCAGGAACTTCTCGGCCGGCGGGGGCAGATCAACGCCATCTTGGCGCTCAAGTGCATGTCGTGCCAGGGCGTGGGACTGCATAGCGTGCGTGGCGAGGTGGGCCGCGTTTTGCCCGATACGCAAGTGGTCGAGATGGGTTCGCGGGTGCTGGCGCGTTATGAGTCGCGTTTGCGGGTGGGTGAGGAGGCCAAGGCTGCCTTGGAACAGGAGCGGCAGCATCATGCCTCCATGCAGGCGCGCCGCGAGGCCACGGCCGGGGTAATCAGTCCCACCTTGATCCTCGCCGCCGCCGTATGGTTGGCCCTCTTGGCATTTCGCGACGTGCGGCTGCGTCGCGGCGAGTACGGGATTCTGCGCGCCATTGGTGTGGGGACCGGCCGTTTGTTGGGCATGTTCCTGTCGAAGGCAGCCATCGTTGGGCTTGCCGGAGGAGCCTTGGGCTACGTGGGCGGGATTGTCGTTGGACTTCACTTCGGCCGCGATGCCGGCCTTGGCGGCGGCTCCTCCATGACGCCCGCCGAACTGCTGCGGCCCGATTGGGCCGCCTTAGCCTTGACCGTTGCCTTGCTCGTTTCGATCCTCGCTGCTTGGGTCCCCGCCCTACTCGCCGCGCGGACCGACCCGGCCATGATCCTGCGCGAAGGAGGACGTTGATGTTGGAAGCTTCCGGTTTGACGAAACAGTTTTCCGGCCCCGAAGGCATGGTGACCGCGCTAAGCGACGTCTCGCTCCGCGCCGAGGCCGGCGAGTTCCTGGCCGTGCGCGGGCCGAGCGGCTGCGGCAAGACCACGCTGATGATGATCCTTGGCGCCCTGTTGCGGCCGACCGCGGGCGAAGTGCGGATCGACGGGCACGACCCGTATCGGCTGACCCCCGAAGCGCGCAGCCGCTTCCGCGCTGAGCGGATTGGCTTCGTCTTCCAGGAATTCTACCTGGTTCCCTATCTTTCGGTTTTGGAAAATATCATGGCCCCGTCCCTGGCTCGGGCGCATTCCAATGCCCAAGCCCGCGCCCGCGAACTGATGGGCCGCTTCCAGCTTTCCGACCGCGCCGCTCACGTGCCGGCGGCACTGAGCACGGGCGAGCGTCAACGGGTGGCCCTGGCGCGCGCGCTGTTCCACGAGCCCAAGCTCCTGCTGGCCGACGAGCCGACCGGGAACCTCGACGCCGAAAACGCAGGTAGGGTTCTTCGCGACTTGGCAGCTTTCGCCGAGGGCGGCGGCACTGTGCTTATGGTCACGCATCATGCCGATGCGGCAGAGTACGCCCAAAACGTCGTGCAGATGGAGGCGGGCAAGGTAGTGAAGGCCGTCGTGCCGCAATAATCGGGTCTCCCGTTTCGTAACGATTCACAGGCCAAACTGAGTCTGCCCACGAATGCATGCCACCTATAGGTGGAGCAAGGCCGCCGCAGCGAGGCACCGGTTCGTTCGTATCAGTTGTTTGCAAAAGTTCCCTGTTATTTTCTTTGGGGCACTACTCAGATTTTGAGCCGGCTGTTACAATGCCATGTAGTTCGCGGGCTCATCCGTTACTAAGTGCAGAAAGCCTTTGTTTCAGGGACGGCACACGGCGTGTGCCTACTACAATGAAGCGGCCTGCACTTAGAAACGGAAGAGCCAGTTCGCGGCGGGCTACGGCTTGTCGCGGGGCGCGGAAATGTACGGATCGATTGGTTCATTGCCGGGAGGGACCCCATGGGAACTCGAATTCCACTGAGGCATACGGTTGCAGACGAAGAGCGGGAACTGGCAGCGAAGCTGGAGTTAAGCACGGCGGAGATCGGCCTGACCGTTCGCACCACGAACTGCTTGGAAGAGCGGGGGATTTTTACGGTCAACGACCTTCTCCATTGCACTCGAGACGACTTGCTGGCTATCTCCAATTTCGGAGAAAAGACCCTCGAAGAGGTGTACAAGGCACTGGAAGGGATCGGTTTTTTTCGCCGGGAAAAGCGAGAGTCAGGTGGGCAGACGAACGAAGCGCCGCCT
>SKZG01000366.1 GCA_007127495.1 Planctomycetales bacterium | reverse complement strand
CGCCCTGCCGGCGGGACCTGAGGCTCCTGCCGATCGAGCGATTTCACCACCAAGACAAACCCGGGGTCCGAGACCATCGCACCGGGGAGGCCGGCCTTTTCGAGCACGTCGGGACCGCCGGCGTGGAGTGCCTTCAGGGCGTTGAGCATCGCGGCGCGGACCGATTCCACCGGCATGGCGGCGCCGAGCGCCAGCAAATGCCCGCTCGCCTCGCGCTGGTCCATTTCGGCCAGGCGTTGGGCAAACACGTCGGTGCTCCGCTCGCCCCACAACTGCCTCGCCAGGCGGAAGGGCAGTTCGGGATCGTGTTCCGAGGGCGGCATTGCGGTTCGCCTCGCGGCGGGCCGCACCCCGCGCGCGCCACCTCCACGCCCGGCCCCTCCGGTTTCTTGGGGCAAGGCCAGCACGGCTTGCATTGCCTGCGCGCTTCGGCCGGCGAAGTGCTCCTCGATGCGCTGTCGCGTTGGAGCGTCCAAGCCTTCGCTCTGGTACATGACGAATTGGGCGCCCAAATTGTCCGGGTCAGCGGCGAGCAGGAACTCGCCCATCTCCGCGCGCCAAGCCAACGGCGTGGTCGGTTGCACCAGGAACCCGCCCAATTGGGCCCGAAACCTCATCGACGCCGTCTTTTCCACCACGGCCAAGGCGCGGGCGCGCAGCCATTCCGCCGAGAGAGGCCGGCCCTGGGCGCCCGGGCCGGGTCGGGCAGGCGCGGCACCCGGCTGGCGAAATTCTTCCGGCGCGGTAAGCACCCGGAACAGCAGCTCCTCGTTGCCCGGTGTGGCATGCTCCGCCGCGGCCCGCAACGCGGCCTCCAAGGCCTGGGTTTCATCGCCCGCGACCACCAACGCGCCCGAAAGTATCTGTTCGAGCGTCTTTCGTGCCGCGACCGTATCGTTCAGCGCCAGGGCGTCGACCACCGCGTCGACGTGACTGGCGGCATCGGCGGGCCGAGCGGCCCTCGGATGGCCTATTCGTCCTGGCGAGCGCGGCGGGCTGCCCTCCCCGGATTCGTCCGGTTCCTCGGGGTCGAGGGGTACGAGCATTTCGGTCAGAAACGCCGCAACGGACTCGTTGTGGACCGAGTTCCGGCCAAGGTGTCCGATGGCGTCGACCAGCTTTGGATGGCCCTCGCTTCGAGCCCGGTGGAAATCGTCTGGAGCCCACTGCGTCAGGTCTTCGGGCAGCGGGGGCACTTCGGGCGGCTCATCAGGGGGTGCCTCTGGGGTGGGCCGCGCCGCCGCGTCGGCCTCGCCGGGTTCCGGCTGGGTATCGTCGTCGGGTTCGTCGTCCTCTTCCAGGCCGATATCGGGCCGCAAGGGGCCCTCCTGCGGTGCGGCCGGGCCCCGGGCAGGCACCGGCCGCCGCGCCTTCTCCTCCGGCCCGCTGAAAACATAGAACCAGAGCAGGATGACCAGCAATCCGAGCAGCACGGCCACGCCTGCACCCATCCGCACCGCCTTCGGGTTGCCTTGGATCATGGCACGAAGGCCGGAAATCCCCCCTTGCGGGGCATCGACCTCTGACCCCGCGGCGTCCGGGGTGTCGGGCGCGTCGGTGCCCTCGATCGAGTCGTTCTCGAGCGCATCGTCGTAGATATCGCCCTCATGCTGGTCGCGTCGCGATTTCTTGTCCATCGGTGTACCCGTTGCTGAGAAAAAGGGTCGAGAACCGGTCACAGGAGCGACTCTATACTCGCCGCGTGCCGTTATTGCGCTTTTGTAGGATGGACATTCTTGTCCGTCTTCGCTTTGACGGGCTCGAAAGCCCATCCCACGGAAAGCGCAGTTTTGGGCCGCGGCGAGTATATTATCCCATAGTCGGGCTGAGTTTGCCAGCCGGCGGCGCACAATCCATTCTCAATTGACGGTACACGTTCACGGGTCGGAAACCAGCCGCAGGGCGCTAGCCCAATGCCACTTACTTTGTAGCGGCACGGCGCAAGCCGTCCGGTATTACTTTGTAGCGGCACGGCGCAAGCCCTCCGGTATTGCAATCGGAAAACCGGGCGGCTCGCGCCGCTCCGCTAAAAAATACACCCCCAAATGGTCGCAAAGGGACGACTTCCGAGCCGCGAACGCTTACAATATAAGTAAGAAAAGAGTTCGCTTTGGCCCCGAATCTTAATGGAGGTAATTGCTGATGCGCGATAAACAGCTTCGTGGAATCGTCGCGCGGTGGACGCGCGGTATGTGGCCCGTGGGAATCGTGGCGGGCTGCGCCGCCGTGTGGGCTACGGCCGGCAGTAGCCCAGCCGCAGTGGAGATCGGGCAAAAGGCCCCCGAGTTTTCCGAGTTGGCCGGTGTGGACGGCAGAAATCACAGCCTCGCCGATTACGCCGAGGCCAAGGCGATCGTGCTCGTCTTCACCTGCAATCACTGCCCGGTCTCGCAGGCGTATGAGGATCGTCTGATTGCGTTGCAAAAGGACTTCAAAGAAAAGGGCGTCCAGGTGCTTGCCGTCAACCCGAACTGCCCCCAAAAAGTTCCGGAAGACAACTTCGAGAATATGCAACAGCGTGCCGCCGGCAACGACCTCGGCAACTGGCGCGACACCAAGGAGCCGTTCAATTTCCCATACCTGGTCGACGCCACGCAGGAGGTCGCCCGGGCCTATGGCGCCACGAGCACCCCGCATGTGTTTTTGCTCGATCAACAGCGCAACGTCGCTTACATGGGCGCGATCGACGACAACATGGCGCCAACCTACGTGAAGCAACCGTTCGTGCGCCGCGCGCTGGAGGCCATTCTGAACGGCAACCCGCCTGAAACCCCGGCCACCACGGCACTCGGTTGCATGATCGTTTGGAAGTAACGTCACGATGGGTACGAAAAGGGGCTCTTCCGTTTTTAGGTGCAGGCCGCGATAGTGTAGTAGGCACTCGCCGAGTGCCGTCCCTGAAAACAGGAGCTGTCTGCACCTAGAAACGGAAGAGCCAGAGAAGGAGGTTCGTTGAGATGAACGTATCGGTGTGGAGGCTTCTGGCGGTCGCGTTGGCAGTGAGCTTGATCGGTTGCGGCCCGCGCGGCGATTCGCCGCCCGTGGATCCCAACACGGCATTGCGGCAAGAACAAGCGGACGACGCACCCGAAAGTGGGAACGGTCCGTCGGCGGCGGAGCGGCCGGTTTCGGTGCGCGTTATCGATGAGGAGGAGTTTGCCGAGGTCCTGGCCGGTTATCGCGGCGAGGTGGTGCTGGTCGACTTCTGGGCGACGTGGTGCCTCGCCTGCGTTGAACTCTTCCCCCACACGGTGGCATTGCACGAGCGATTCGCCGACGACGGGCTGCGCGTCATTTCGGTAAGCTTCGACCAACCCGAGTCGAAAGCGGCGGTGCTGGAGTTCCTGAAGGCCCGCGGAGCGACGTTCGACAACTTCATCAGCCGGTATGGGGCCGGCATCGAGTCGCCCCAAAGGTTCGGCCTGCCCGGCACGCTGCCGCAGTTGCGTCTTTACGGGCGCGACGGCGAACTGGCCTACACGTTCCCCGAGCCGCAAAGTGCCGTCGACCCGGAAGCGGTTGACGAGGCCGTGAAGCGCTTGCTCGAAGACGGTTCGTAACAAGCGGTTGCCAGGCACCGCCGGAAGGAGGTATGCTTATAGTATGAGCCCCCTTGCACAAGGCGCCCCATTGGCCACGATCGCTTTCCACGCTCGACGATGCTTCTGGCTGCTGCTACCCCTGGCGTTATGGACGGGAAGCGCTGCGCTGGGCGGGCCGGGCGAACGACCGGCGACCCCGCCCGGCGGCGAGGAGCCTATTGCGCAGCTCATCGAGCAGCTCGGCCATCCCGAATACTACACCCGCCAGCAAGCGCAGAAGGAGTTGTCGCGGCTGGGCTTTGAGGCCTTCGATGCCCTCAGCGCAGCCGCAACGCACGACGACCTGGAGATCGCTGCCCGGGCTCGATACCTGCTGCGCCTCATGCAGGTGGAATGGACCCACGACGACGACCCTCCACACGTGAAGACGCTGCTGGAAAATTACGGATGGCTCCAGCCGGAAGATCGTCGCGAGCGGATTGAACAAATGGCCCGGCTCTCCGACGCGGCGGGCGCCGCTGCCTTGTGCCGCATGGTCCGGTTTGAGCAGTCGAGCGACCTGTCGAAGCTGGCCGCCACGGAGTTGATCGCCGAATACGCCTCGGGCAAGTCGCCCGCAGCGGACGTGAGCCGGACCATCCGCGAGGCGCTGCGAGAAAGCCGCCGGCCGGGCGCCCAATGGCTGCTGGCCTGGGCGGAACACGGCCGAGACCACGAAACCTTAACGGAGCACTTCGCTCGATTCATCGACGAGGAACAAGCATGGCTGGAGCGCCAAGGCGCCTCGGCCAATACCGATGCCCTGGCGGCCCTTTTGCGATTCCAGGTGGCATGGCTCGAACGGCTCGACCGCCGGGCGCCGGCGATCGACGCCATGCGCCGGCTCATCGCGTTGGAAGACGGCGAGGTGGAGGATCTGAAAAAACTGTTCGCGTGGCTGATTGCGCATCGGGCATGGCCCCTGGTAGACGAACTGGTCGCCCGCTTCGAAGCCCAAATCACGACCACCCCCATGCTGCTGTACCTCCTCGCTGAAGCCCAGGCCGAGCAGGGAGAAACCGACGCGGCGGAACAGACGGCCGAGCAGGCTCTGGCACTGCGCCAGGGCGCCAGCCGGGGCTGGCTCAATGAGCGCCGCCTGCTGGCTCTGGAACTGTGGCGGCGCCGCCGG
>SKZG01000228.1 GCA_007127495.1 Planctomycetales bacterium | reverse complement strand
TCCGGGTCGCTCGACCTCGAGCTGGGAATTTGCATTTTGTTCCGTCGCGCGTTACTATGACAGTCCTGCTGGCAGTCAGCCTGTCGGCAGCGGCAAAGCGTGCCTGTCGTCGAAAGCGCAGAAACAGAACGAGGTAAGTACATGTTACCGGCTCTATTGCTTGGGCTAGCGTCCGTATTCGCCGCGCCCAACGTTGCAATCGCATCCGGCCACACCATGAGGGCCGATTTGCCGCAAATGCTTCGGGAGAGCGGCGTTCGCGGGGGCGTCGTGGTGCATGTGGGCGCCGGCACCGGCGGGCAAACCGCCGCACTGGCGCGCGAGGGGAGGTTTCTCGTCCAGGGCCTGGAGCAGGATCGGCAACGGATCGAACAGGCCCGGCAGCACGCGACGGAACTCGACTTGGCCGGTGAGGTCACCTTCAAGCGGTGGCAGGGCGGGCGGTTACCCTATACCGACAATTTGGTGAACGTCCTGTTTTGGGAGGAGTCGGCAGGCGAGGCTGATCGGGCGGACATCCTGCGCGTGCTCGCCCCGCGCGGCGTGGCGTTCATCGCCGATGGAACACCGTGGCGCCGGCTCGTCAAGCCCTGGCCCGACGACATCGACGAGTGGACGCATTTCCGCTACGACGCCGGCAACAAAGGCGCGTCGAACGACGCCCGCGTGGGCCCGCCGCGGCACATCCAGTGGGAGGCGGGACCCCGCGTGATGCGCAGCCACGAGATCGAAACCGGCCTTTCCGGCCTCGTGTCGGCCAATGGCCGGATCTACTACGTGCTCGACGAAGGGCCCATCGGCATCACCGACGCACGATTTCCGGCCAAGTGGGCACTCATCTGCCGCGATGCCTTCAACGGCCTCGAGCTGTGGAAGCGGCCGCTGCCCGACTGGGGCTGGCAAGCCTGGAGCGGCAAGCCGCGGGTGAACGACCCGAACACGTGGCTCGGGCTACGCACGCGGCCCGCCAGTGTCGAACGCCTGTTTGCGGCCGACGGCGATACGCTTTACGTCGCCCTCGGGACCGGCGCCCCGATCAGCGCCATCGACGGGGCGACCGGCGAGGTGCTGCGAACGTATGAGCAAACCGACGAGGCCGCCGAAGTGATCGTCCTCGACGGCCTGCTGCTCGTGCGGACCACCAACCCGAAGCACGCCGTTACCGCCCTCCGGGCCGACGACGGCACCATCGCCTGGCGGCACGAAACCGGCCTGATCGTCGGCCAAAGCCTGTGCGCGACCGGCGGCCGGGTGTTCTACCACAATCGATCGCAGTTGGTCGCCCTCGACCTGCGTACGGGCGAGGAACGGTGGCGGCAGGAAACGAACCTGCGGCCCTCCGGCATGATCGCCCACGACGACGCCGTACTGGTCGTGCAAGCCAAGACCGCCCTGGCCTTCGCGCCCGCAACCGGTGAGCCGCTCTGGACCGGCCCCGGCGTGGGCAACCGCGGCGGATACCCCGACCTGTTCGTCGCAGGCGACGCGGCCTGGTGGGGCCGGCCGCGGTTCGAAGCCCGCCACCTGAAAACCGGCAAGGTCGTCCACAGAATGAAGTTGCAGAAGGTGCTCGCGTCGGGCCA
The DNA here is from genome assembly GCA_007127495.1 of Planctomycetales bacterium. Taxonomy (GTDB): domain Bacteria; phylum Planctomycetota; class Planctomycetia; order Pirellulales; family Thermoguttaceae; genus PWXP01. Next base: position 3,154 of record SKZG01000228.1, on the reverse strand, counting down.
CCACCGCCGCTGCTACACCGACCGATCGACCGCGCGCTACATGATCACCGGGGAGCGCGGCAGCGAATTCCTCGACCTGCGCGAAGGCGAACATGTGCGGCACAACTGGTTTCGCGGGCCGTGTGTCAGCGGTATGGTGCCGGCGAACGGGCTGTTCTACGTGCCGCCGCACCAGTGCTTCTGCTACCCGGCGGTCCGCATGGACGGCTTCTTCGCCCTGGGGGCTCGGCTGGACGGCTTCGAGTCGGAGCCCGGCGAAAACCTCGCCGGCCGCCTCGAAAAGGGGCCCGCCTACGACGCGACGATGGACGACGCCGGAGAGGCAAGCTACCCGTGGCCCACCTACCGCCAGAATGCCATGCGGGGCGGGGCCGCTCAGGGTGAGCCGCCCGGTGAAATCGAGCCGCTCTGGAAGGCCGAATTGGGCGGCCGACTCGCCCAGCCCGTCGTGGCCGACGGAAAGGTCTTCGTCGCCAGCAAAGACGCCGGCACCCTCCACGCCCTCGACTTCGATACGGGCAAGGTCCTTTGGCGCCGCGCGGTGGCCGGCCCGATCGACTCGCCGCCCACGGTGCATCGCGGACGCGTCCTGTTCGGCTCGCGCGATGGGTTCGTGTACAGCCTCCGCGCCGCCGACGGCGAGTTGGCTTGGCGATTCCGCGCCGCGCCGGAAGATCGGCAGGTGGTCTCCCACGACCGGCTGGAATCGGCCTGGCCGGTGCATGGCAGCGTGCTTGCGTTCAACGGACTCGTGTACTGCACCGCAGGCCGCTCCGGATTCCTCGACGGCGGCATTCACCTATACGCCCTCGACCCGGCCACCGGCGAAGTGGTCCACCGGCAGAAGCTCGAAGGCCCCGACCCCGACATCAGCCAGCCCAGCTACGCCTTCCACAAGGACGGCCACCGGGCCGATCTGCTCACCACCGACGGCCGATACCTGTACATGGGCCGCACGGTGCTCGACGATACACTGGCCGAGGTGGAGCCCGAACGGATTCGCCTCGTCGGCACGCAGCGGGGCGATCGGATGGAATACCGGAAGATGCCCGGTATGAGGCTGGTGGCCACGGGCGGGTTCCTGGACGACACGTTCTGGAACCGCACCTGGTGGATGCACTCGTATGTTTGGCCCAGCTACCATTACGCACAGCAGGCGCCGAAGAGCGGCCAGCTTCTGGTGTTCGACGACACGACCACATACACCGTGAAGCACTATTCGACCCGCAACCGCCACAGCCCCATGTTCTTTCCCGGCAGCGGTTACCTGCTGTTCGCTGACGACAACGCGAACGAGCCGCTGCACTACCGAGGCGAGGGCGAGCCGAAGCCCATCGAATGGGAACCCGAGTTGCCGAAGGAGACTCGCTGGAGCATTTTCCAGGACGCGGCCGTGGACAAAGGCCCCGGCTTCACGCGGGCGGAGCCGGCCTTGTGGACCCGCTGGGTGGACGTTCGGATCGAGGCGATGGTGCTTGCGGGCGATAAGCTGTTCTTCGCCGGCCCGCCCGACGTGGTGCCTGACGCCGACCCCTTGGCCGCCTTGGAGGGTCGCATGGGCGGTGTGCTGCGCGGTGTTGCGACCACCGACGGCGCCCCACTTGTGGAGCACGCCCTGGACGCCAAGCCCGCCTTCGACGGCCTCATCGCCGCCGAGGGCCGCCTGATCATCTCGCTTGCCGACGGCCGCGTGGTGTGTTTCGGCGCGCGGTAGCAATCCCCAAACTCCCCTCTCCCTCTCAGCGGGCGTGGCAATTACACGCCGCGCTCGAACTGTAGTGGGCTGTCGGAGCGGGCATCGGCCACGCGAACGGCAACCTGGCCGGCCAGAAGGTCGTCGAACAGACGGCCGACGAACTCGGCCCGCCAGCCGCGAGCCAGACGCGGAACACGAAGGGAACGCTTCGGATCGGCCGTGTCGTGGGCAATCAGGTCGCGGATGTCGTTTTGCGTGCCGACCAGGGCGGGCGCCAGTTGCGCCTCGCGGCACAGGCTACCCAGCGCCGCGTACAGAAACTGCCCCAACACGGAATAGTCCTGGGTTCGCTCGCGGCGGGCCGGCTGCGGCAGTTCCTCTTCGGGCAGTTCGAGGGCCTGGGAAACGGCGGCGGCCAGCTCGCCGACACGGCGCCGCAAATCGCCGCGATCCATGCCGCGCACGGAGAGGATCTGCGCCGGGTCGGTCGAGGCGCGCCGGGCCATTTCAATGATCAGATCGTCGCGCAAAACGTACCGAGCCGGCTTATTGCGGCGGTCGGCCTCGGCGCTGCGCCATTGCCAGAGGGCCCGCACCACGGCAAGCTGCCTGGGCTTCAGGCCGGCGATGCCGGAAACACGCCGCCACCGCTCCCGCGACTCGGCGGCAAGAAACTCCTCCCGCACCGCGAGCATCTCCTCTTCCAACCAGGCAACCCGGTTCAGCCGCTCCAGCGCCGCGCGGATCGTGTCGCGAAGCGGGTGGAGGAAACGTACGTCGTCCAGCGCGTAGGCGACTTGGCGCTGGGTGAGCGGGCGGCGGCGCCAGTCGGTCCGGGTTTCATGCTTCCCCGGCTTCTCGCCCAGCAGCCTGCCGATCAGCGCATTGTAGCCCGCCGGATACTCGCCCCCGATCAAGCCCGCGGCGATCTGCACGTCGAAGAGCTTCGCCGGCAGGGTGCCGACCGCTTCGAAGCAGAACTCCAGTTCGCTGCGCGCGGCGTGGATGATCGTCTCGTGGTCGCCCTCGGCCACGACGCGCCAAAACGCCGTGACCTCGGGCAGGGCCATGGTATCGATCAGCACAAGCTGCTCGCGCGTGGCCACCTGCACAAGGCACAGAACCGGACGGTACGTGTGTTCGGCCACGAACTCGGTGTCGATGGCGATCGATGGTTCGCGGGCGAGATCTTCGCAGAAGCGAGCGAGTTCGTTAGGCCGGGTAATCGTACGGTGCTTCACCTGCCCTCACCACGGCCCGCGGATGTAGTACACACCCATCTGGTCAGTATCGCTGGGCCACGGGGGCACGGGCCGGTACATTCTCTGGTCGTACGCGCCGAGCCCGGTCCAGCCTCGTTGATATTGATGGTAAATGGGAGTAACCCGCGTATTGCCAACACCCCATCCCCAATGCGTCTGCGATGTGGCGGTCGGCGGCACCACCAGGGCGAGCGGC
>SKZG01000353.1 GCA_007127495.1 Planctomycetales bacterium | reverse complement strand
GAGCCCGGACGGTGGCGGTGTGCGCTTGCGGTTGTGTTGTAGTGGTCAATCATGCGCTCCACCGCCGCGGGGGCGGTGGGGGCGTGAACTCCGAACGGTATGGCGCGTCACGAAATCAGCCGCAGGGCGCTAGCCCACGGTTTGGAGCGGTCAAATGCAACACCACTCAACGCCGCGAAGGGCAGTGGAAGATGGACACCGGCGTGCGGATGCGCTGGCTGATGGCCTGCCGCTTGGCCTCGCCGGTCAGGCCCGCGCCCAACTGGTGCAGCGACTCCAATTCGAGGTACGGCAGTGTCCTACGGTGCATATCGCCTTCGGCGAAACCAACAACCAGCCCCTAGCCCCTAGCACCTAGCACCTAGCCCTCGCAGTACTCATCCACTTCCGTGCGGAGTATTTCGCGTTGCCATCCGGGCTCGTGGATCGGCCAGGCGTCGACGCGGCATCCGACCCCGGCCGCCGCGCATGGCTGGCCGGTCCGGTGGGCGCCGGCCTGGCAGCGCCGCTCCACGCCGTTGGGCGGCGGGACGGCCACGGAGTGGTTCCCGCGTCGAAACCCCAGTTCACCATGGTCGTACACGCTAATGACCACCGCCGGTTCAGCGTCGAGCATCCGCCGCGCAATCAGTTCGTGGCTGGCGGTCGGATAGCGCCGCTTCAGCGTTGTCAGGTTCCAACCGCAGGCGCGGGCGTCGGCCTGAAACCAGGGCGAGGGCAGCAACAGGCGGGCGGCCAGCCAATTGGCCACCGCCTCGCGCGCGGCAGGCGCTTCGCCGGCGCTGACCCGCAGGTGGGCGAACACCCGGTGCGCCGCATGCTCCCCGATCTCGTGCGCGACGGCCCAATGCTCCCGCTCCGGGCGCGGGTCTGCGCGCAGGAGGATGGCCGGCCGGGGGCCTTCGCCCGTCCAATTGCGCAGTCGAACATACCGTGCCCGCCCGGTCTGCCACTGGTCGGGTGCGACGGCGATGCCGAGCTTTGCGGCGAGCGTGAAGGCATCGACAGGCGGTCCGACGACGCCTGCTTGCCACAGGAGCGCATCGGCGACCGCATCGAGTGCGGCGGCGAGGTCTTCGCGTGTCACTTCGGCCAGCATAGTGCGTTTCCTGTGGGTACGCCTGTACACTATCCGAAATCGGCCCGGCGTGCAATCCCCCCCGCGTGGAGTTTCGTTTTGTGATACCCGTTCACCGTGGGCGACCTGCTTCCGGAAATCGCGGCCCCCCGCTGCTCCCGCAGCATGGGGCCGTTGCACTCGACTTGCAGCCTGACCATTGCTCCAGGCCGGAGAGGCCGGCCGGTGGCGCCCCGGACTTGTGCCGGGCATCGTCGTCCTGGGGGAAGGTACCGTTCGTGGTATTGAAATGCGCGCTGGCCACGGGAAATGGGCGACGGGTAAAAGGGCGTGTGGTTACGGCCTCTTCTGGTTTTTCGCCCGATGGGCGCTGCTGTCTGGATGGGCGCTGCTGTTTTGATTGTCCGGCAAATTACCTGCTGAATTGAACGGCCATGGGCGCAGATCGGTGAGCACTTCCAGGTGTTCGTGTCGCCGGGCTTCGGCCAAATACGCCTCAGAGCACTCCAGCTCGTCCAAGTGCAAGGTATCGGCAATCCAAAGCAGCCGGGCATTCCGAGGTGGTGTCAGGCCGATGGTGCTCAGAGCGGCTTCCAGCATCGCCCGGTCGGTTTCATAGTCGAGCGGCAACATGGCGGCGGGAACGTGGTTGGCCACCAAGGCGTTCAGTCGTGTGGCGGCGAGGTCGGCCTCGCGCACCAAACCGGCGCGGCAGAACTCGGCAATGCCGATGCCTATCGCATTTCCGCACGTCGCGCTGGTGAGTCCTCGCACGCAAATGCGTCGCACGCGCGGCGTCTCGCCGTCGACGGCGCGGTGGTCGTTGTATTTCCGGCCCACCACATTGGTGTCGAGGCCGGTGCCGCTTATGTCCTTGCCAATGCGGTCAATCAGCAGTACGTCGACGTCGTCGAACGGCAGGCGAGCGAGCCATTGGCGGGCGAGGTCCAGCAACACCGGTTCCCGCGAAGCAAATTGGTCGGGTAACACGGCTTCGATACGCGCCGTCTGGTCGTAGGCGTTTTCCACAATCGCCAACCCGCCCAGTATGCGGCACCGCCCGAGCACCTCCTGGCCGGCGCTGCAGATGATCTGCGCGAAGCTGTAGTCGAGGATGGCGCGGTGGTACACCGCAGCGCCTTCCCGATTGCCCAACCCAATGAGCAACATTTTCATCAGTCCGCTTTCGATGTCGCCCACGAAGCGCGTGTGCGGCTTCACGCGGTTGAGCACGAAAACGTGGTCGGCTTGGGAAGCCAGTCGGTCGAAATGGACGGGGATGCCCTCGGCAGTGTGACTGACGAGAATGGTGTCCATTCCAGCTCGAATGGGACAACCGGCCTGCGACTCGGTAACGCCGTACGATTCGATCAGCGCGCGCTGCCCTTCGGCGGTCCCTCCACCGTGGCTTCCCATGGCCGGCACGATGAACGGTTTCAGTCCAAGTTGCCGGAGGAATCGGACTACCTCGCGAACGATTGCGGCCAAGTTGGCAATACCGCGGCTGCCGACGGCAACGGCCACCGTTTGGCCCACCTCGATAAGGTCGCCGAGACGGACCATTTCGAGCTGCCGCCGGACTTCGCCCGGCACGTCGTCGAGCCGGGGAACGTCGAAATGCTGGCGCAGGCGAAAGAGGTATGGCAGATCGCCGTCGGTCGGCATCGATTCTCTCCTCGCTTTACGTGAACGGTTGTTCGGGCCATTGTACCCCAAAACTGGGTTTAGCCGCAGTGGCAGCTTCTGGAAGTGAGCGGCTTGATGTCGGGCATCGCCTTGGCACAAAGCCACTCGTATAGGGTAGGTGTATTCAGCCGAGAAAGGCAATTCTTGATGACTGTGAGAGACTCGTTTACCGCTCGACCGGCCGACCGGTTGACGATACAATAGCTAGTGCGACTTGTGCAGCGACACAACCTTGGGGGTGACCAATGACAGACCTGGTGAACCTGAATTCATCGGGGTTGGGCCCACGGAATCATGACCGGTCATCTTGCGAGACAAAGCGTGACCAATTAGTGAAGATTAGTGAAGATTAGTGTTCCCCTTGGCGGCTCATTTGGGAGAAGTACGGCCATGTTCCAGCAAGAAGGCTACCGGCTGATGGGAGCGGCATTCGAAGTGTACAACCAGTTGGGCTACGGAATGGCCGAAGAGGTGTATCAGCAGAGCCTGGAGATCGAACTTGGGCTGCGCCAGATTCCGTTCCGCTCGAAACAGGAACTCGTCCTGTTCTACAAGGACCGGCAGCTCGACACACGCTACAAGCCCGACCTGTTCGTGTTCGAAGGAATCGTCGTCGAGCTGAAGGCGGTGCGGGAGCTGATCGCCGAGCACGAAGCGCAACTGTTCAATTACATGCGGATCGCCCGGACCAAGGTCGGCTACCTCATGAACTTCGGCGCCCCCGGGCAACTGGCATGGAAGCGCTTCATCATCACCGACCACTGCGCGACCGACGTATTCAACAGTGAAGCCCGACGGAACAGTACGCGGACGATTCAAGGGAACACCGATAAACGCTAACTGGCACGAGTCGAGCAAAACCAAACAGTTTTGTCTTCCCCTTCCACGAGCATACGACAGACGATTCGGGGAACACTAATAAACACTAATCCCCACTAATCGGTAGAGAGAGTACGACAAAGCGTCACCAATTAGTGTAGATTAGCGAAGATTAGTGTTCCCCCTTGGCGGCTCATTTGGGAGAAGTACGGCCATGTTCCAGCAAGAAGGTTCCACGAGCATACGACAGACGATTCGGGGAACACTAAGAAACACTAATCCCCACTAAGCAGTAGAGAGAGTACGACAAAGCGTGACCAATTAGTGCAGATTAGCGAAGATTAGTGTTCCCCTTATTCTCGGGTATCAGGAGAGATTATGATGGCCGCGCTGCTTCCGTCGATTTTGGTCGCACTGCTGAGCGCAAACCTGCCATTGGATGAAATGCACTACCCAGACGCGGCCGCCGCGCGCGAGGCGTGGGTGGCGGTGGAGGCGACGCCGCCGGTCGAAGTGGAATCCGTCGACGACGGCCATGCGCTCGTCCTGCGGGCGCCGTTCGCTACGGACCGGAAGGTCTCGCGAGCGGCCGCCGATCGGCGCGGGCGGCTGAATCTGATCGAGCCGGGGGCGTTCACGCTCGACGTGGAGGTCGACGAGCCGAGGGCGATTGAGCACCTCACGCTGTACTTCCGTAGCGGCGACGGCTGGTACGGCTGCACGGGCCACGTGCGCGGCGGCGGGCGGCAGACGGTGCGGTTTCCCAAGTCGCGGTTCCGCTCCGAAGGCAAGCCGGCCGGCTGGCACCAGATCGACGGCATCCGCATCGCCGCATGGCGAGGGCAGGACCTCGATGCCCGGCTGCTGGTCCACCGGCTGGGCGCGGTAACGCACGAAGTGGCCGTCGTCCTGCCCGACGAAAGCGAGGTGCCCGCCGGCGAGCGACGCGCGGCGCGGCAAGCGGCCGACGGCATGGTCGGCGCGCTGGCCGAACTGGGCCTGGAAGCCGACGCCATCCCGGAATCGAGCGTGGCGGCCGGCGCGCTCGGCCGTCGCCGCGTGGCCATCCTGGCGTACAACCCGCGGCTGTCGTCGGCGGCCGTCCGCGCGCTGGTCGGATTCATCCAGTGCGGCGGCAAGGTGTTCGTGTGCTACAGCTTGCCGG
>SKZG01000215.1 GCA_007127495.1 Planctomycetales bacterium | reverse complement strand
CGGCCTGCTGTGGACCGGCCGCTACGCCTGGGGCAACGAGCCGGGCATCACCCGCGCCCGCGATCCCAAGACGGGCGAAGTACGCCGGCAGCGGCCGGCGGATCAGGAAACCGTGCCGCGGATGGGCCACGCCCGCTGCCACCGCGCGAAGGCGACGACGCGATACCTGATCCTCGGACGGCGGGGCGTCGAGTTCGTCGACCTCGAAACCGGCGATATGACAGCGAACTTCTGGGTGCGCGGCGTGTGCCAGTACGGGGTGATGCCGGCCAACGGCCTGCTGTACGTGCCCCCGCACCCGTGCGCGTGCGACTACGCCGACATGCTGAAGTCGGGCTTCATGGCCCTGGCTCCGGAGCGTGGGCCGGAAGCCGTGGCTCCGTCCGATTCCACGGCGCTCCAGCGGGGCCCCGCCTACGATGGGCAGCCCCCGGGCCGCGCGCCCAATCCGGCCGACTGGCCGACCCACCGCGGCAATCCGGCCCGAAGCGGCGCGACGACCGAGGACATCGCCCACGACCTAAAGGTCGCCTGGCAAGCTGAACTCGGTGGGAAGCTAACCGCCCCGGTCATTGCCGAGGGAGTCTTGCTTGTGGCCGCTCCCGACTCGCACCAGGTGCATGCGCTCGACGCCGTTGACGGGCGCGTCCTCTGGACCTGGACCGGGGCCGCCCGCGTCGACTCGCCGCCGACGATCGACCGCGGCCGCGTGCTGTTCGGCTCGGCCGACGGCTGGGTCTACTCTCTCCGCCTGACCGACGGGACGCCGGTCTGGCGGTTCCGCGCCGCCGCGCAGGAGCGGCAAATCGTGGTCGACGAACAGCTCGAATCGGTCTGGCCCGTTTCGGGCAGCGTGCTGGTGATCGAAGGCGACGCCTACTTCGTGGCCGGCCGGAACAGCTACCTCGACGGCGGCATGTTCCTGTATCGGTTGGACGCCGCCACCGGCAAAGTGCGAAATGCCGTTCGACTGGAGGTCGATCGGGCGCGGCGCGACGCGGGCGCGGCCTCCGGCGGTCACCTGCCCGATATTCTCGCCTCCGACGGCCGGTCGCTCTTCCTGCGCAGCGCCCGGTTCAACCTGGAACTGCAACGGCAGAAGGACGACACGGCCCACCTGTTCAGCCCGGTCGGGTTCCTCGACGACACGTGGTGGCACCGCAGCTACTGGCAGATTGGCACCTCCATGGGCAGCGGCTGGGGCGGTTGGCCGCAGGCGGGGCAACGGGTGCCGGCCGGCCGGTTGCTGGTGACCGACGGGTCGCGCGTGTTCGGCTTCGGCCGCAACCAGTACCACAACCCCGGCGCGCACGTGGGCATCGACGCCGGCGGCGTGTGGGGGCCGATCGGCAAGGGACTGGACCGCTGGACCTATTACCGCTTGTTCGGACAGTCGCTCGGTACGGCAACCGCCCGGGAGCTGCGCCGCGGGGCCGAGCCGACGGAAGGCGAACCGAGTTGGACGCGGCAGATCCCCGTACTGTGCCGCGCGATGGTGGTGGCCGGCCCTACGCTGCTGGTCGCCGGCCCCGAGGCTCCCGTCGACCGCATCCCCCATGATCCGAGCGAGGTCGATCCAATTGCCGAAGCGCTCGAGGCCGACCACGGCGGCCGGTTGCTTGCCGTATCGACCGCCGACGGCGGCACCGTCGGGGAACTCGACCTGCCCGGCCCGCCGGTGTTCGACGGCATGGCGGCGGCCCGAGGCCGCTTATATTTGTCGACGAAGAACGGCAAAGTGGTGGGCATGGGGCCTGCCGACCCCGCCCGAGCTTCGGCGCACGGTTCGAACGCTCGCAGGGCGCCTCGCTAATCCCGAATCCCGGGCTGAGCGGCGCCGTCGTGGCCTGGTGGTCGAGAACCTGCGACACCCCGGGGGCGAGCCCGGATGATGCAGCCCCGGATTCTTCACCCAAACCCGAAGACGGCCGCAATAATCGCGATGACCAGAAACAGTAGGGTCCAGTACAACATGGCTCACTCCCTCACGTAAAGGTGTTATGGAAACCGCCGTCAGTTCAGCCGACCTCCCGGTGCCGTGCGTCTGCACAAGCCACCACGGCAAGACTGATCCTCAAGCGTCGCCCCAAACATGCGCAAGTTTCGTGCCGCAAAAGCTTTCCGACCGCAGGGGCCGACTCCCGCCCGCTTACCCGGCCGGCTCGCCGGTGATCGGCAGGACGATGCCGGTCATGAAGCTCGCATCGGCGTCACTGGCCAAAAAGACGTAGCTGGGCGAAATTTCCTCCCGTTGCGCCGGGCGCTGCATGGCCGACGATCCGGCCCCTTGCCGAACGTGGCGACCTGCTCGGCCGTTACGCCTTGATCGGACGGGTTCAGCGGGGTCCACACCGGCCCGGGGGCCACGCGGTTGACCCGGATGCCCTTCTCGAGAAGATCCTGCGCAAGCGTCTTCGTAAGCGACTGGATAGCCCCCTTGGTGGCGGCGTATTCGGGCAAGCGAGCGCTTCCTTCCAGCCCGACCACTGAGCCGGTGACGAGGATCGACGACCCGCAGCAGAAGAACAGCAGGAGAAGGTGCCGGCCCGCCAAAATAAGGGGGGCCGGAGAAACCCGCGCCTGGTCCTCCGGCCCCGAACTGCTAACGCCGGAGTAGTCCCGGCGCACCCGCAGGCGCGCCGGAAGCGGCTCCACAGTGGACAGCGAACGCCTTACCGGCGGACTTCGTCCTCGCGTTCGCCCACTCGCGCGGGCTGTTGCTCCCGCTCAGCCAGGAAACGTTCATCAGCCGTGGACGGCCAATTGTCCTCGGGGAAGCCTTCGGCCTCCCGCAGTCGTTCCTCGCTGACGTCGACCAGCAAGGTCAGGTGTTGGACATCCTCCTCATCGGCAGGCCGAACGAATTCCAGCGACTCCCAGGGAATCGCGAAGAGCCGGTCGCCAACGCCAAGGAGACCGCCAAAGGACAAGGCTCCATAGCGAATCTTGCCGGTGCGGCTTTCGAAGACGACTTCCTGCAAGGAGCCAAGGTTGTCTTCGTCGCGCCGATGGCGGATGTTCAAGCCCGTCAGGTCGCTCACCCGGTGGAACTGTGCCCCCCGGCGCTCGACCCGTGGCTCAGCGTTGTAGTACGCGTCGAGTTCATTGACGCGCTGCTGATCGCCCAGGGCGCTCAGATCGTCTTGCTCCATCGCCGGCGCCTGCTCGAACCGCTCCTGGGGGATGTCGATGACGAACACCCACTCGCGGTCTCCATCGCGCCGAATCCGGGCCGGCCTATCGGCTTGCCGATCCGTACGTGACTGTCCTGGCGCGGCTTGGCCTGCCGCAGGCTGGTCGGCCGCGGGCCGATCGACATCCGCCCGCCTTTGCAGCTTCGCCGCTTCCAACGGGACGGCGCGCAATGTGGCACCGACCCCGAGGACCCCGCCTTCCGAAACGACCAGATGCGTGATCCGGTCCCCATCCTGACCTACGATGAGGTCGTTAACCTGTCCCAGATCCTCGTTCTGCCGGTTGATCACGTTCAGGCCGATCGACTCCGACGCCTTGACAATGTGTCCCGGTTGGTCGTGGTCGGCCGCAAACGCGGTGCCCGTGGTTGCGACGGCAACCAAGGCTAGTGCAACTCTCATCTTTCGAAACATTTCTGTTCCTCCTACGTTGAAGTAAACACGTTGGCCCCGCCGGACAGTCCGGCGAGGCGACCAAAAATCGTCCATTGCCTGCCAGCGTCTGGCGTGGCAGGCGAGCCAATCCGGCGCGTCTGAAGGGTTTGGCCACGACTGCTTGTTCCGGCAAATAGCGTGCCAGATGGCGAATGGCGCCGGTTCAGGTTCGGACTCCCGGTTCCGGGGATCGCGTCCCACGCGCCCGATCCCTGCGGCTTGCCCGACACCTATCCGCGGCCGCCCGCGAAAAAGAGGCTGCTGGACGCCCTGAATCCAACGTTTTTGATAATGCCCTGTTTCCGATTGCGAGCTTTTGGCCCTTCCGTTTCTAGGTGCAGGCCGCTTCATTGTAGTAGGCACACGCCGTGTGCCGTCCCTGAAACAAGAGCTGTCTTGCACCTAGAAACGGTGACAGAATGGCACGGCCATCGACAGAATGGCACAGGGAGCGGCGGGCTGAAAGCCTTGACGCTGATTGCGGAATTGTGAAAGGGCAAAGGCACAATATATGCCGCGCCTGAAAGGTCTCGCCGGCATGGATGTCGGTTGCCAAAGAACCCGCCGGCCCACAAGGTCGTGTGCAATCCAAAGACCGTACGAAGATAAGCGATGGGTCAGGGAAATGAAGGACAAGCTCGAAGCGGCCAGGCGGCGAACCAGACGAATGCCGGAGATCGATGCGACTCCGCTCGAACCGGCGGCCCAGCGCTGGCGTGGACGTTCCAGGCGATCACCATGGTGGTCATCCTCGTCTTGGTCGTGAAAACGGCGGATATGCTTCTTCTGGTGTTCGCAGGGATCCTGCTTGCCGTGCTGGTCCACTATTTCGCCGGGCAAATCATGCGGCTGGCGTTCGTCCCGCACTGGTTGGCCGTGACCATCGTCCTGGGAGACACTAAGCGGGTTCTTTGTCACCACCTTCGGGGCCGTCACGGGAATATCGATCATCGTGGTCGTGGGCGTGTTCGTTGCCTACAGCCCAGGATTGTACGCAATGGGGTTCCTGCATCCGGTTCCTCTACCGCAGCGCAAGCGGACGGAGGAAATGATGAGGGAAATGCAGGTTGCCTTGCACCGGTGGCTGCCGGGGCAGTTGATCTCGATGATTCTGCTGGCCGTCAGTACGTGGAT
>SKZG01000449.1 GCA_007127495.1 Planctomycetales bacterium | reverse complement strand
GGCCACGTGGAATACCACGTCCATGGCGTCGCATGCCCGGCGCACGGCGCTCGGGTCGCGCAGGTCGCCCACCATGGTCTCGACGCCAAGCCGGTCGAGCGGCTCGTAGCGATTGCGGGAAAACGCGCGCACCCGATCGCCGCGAGCCCGCAACTGCTCGACAATATAGCGGCCGAGGAATCCACCCGCCCCGGTTACCAAGACATTCACATCGATCTCCAGTAAACAGTAAGGTTAGCGTGCGCTCAGTGTAGTAGGCACACGCCGTGTGCCGTTCGCGAAATGACGGCACACGGCGTGTGCCTACTACACTGCCTTCTTTCTGAGCGCGCCCTTAGTCGGGCGGGAACAGCTCGGGGTACTCGAGCATAAGCTTCTCGCGACTGGTAAGCGGGCGCCCCGGCTCGTCATCGCCCGGCCGGCCGGCCCTCTCGATCACCTCGAGTTGATACACTTCGTCGTCGGTCTCGCCCAGGGGGTCCTCGCCGGCGGGTTCGAAATCGGGATCGGAAGCCGTGGCATGCGCTGCGGCGGCAACGTGCTCGGCCGGAGGGGCGCCGATCCTTTGTTTCGGAATCGTGAATCGGATGGCGCCGGTTTCCCCGAAGGCGGCGGCGGGCAATTCGAGTCGGAGGAACTCGGCGGCCGGCACGGGGCGCTCGAAAACAAGCAGGTCCGCCATCGGCTCGCCGGGATAAAGCGACGTCCTGGTTTGCTGTCCTTCGATGGGGCCTTGTGGAAAGGTTTTCAGTTCATAGGAATTATTGTGGTTGTCCACCAGGATGCCCCGCTGGGCTCTGGGAACCCGCCCGCCCCAGCCGGAATAGGCGATCCGCTTGGTCGGGTCGTTGTTGGTCAATTCGAGGTGAATGATCAGGTAGTCGTCGCGCGGCGTGCCCGGCCGCCCGTCGGCTCGCACAATGCGCGGCTTGCCCACCTCGACCGCAACCACCCGAACGCCTACCGGCCCGACGGTTGCCGTATCGCCGACAGCGTGCCGTTCCTCGGAGTCGGCCGCGGTGGTGTCGGCCAATGCTTCGGGCTTTGAGACCCTGCCGTCGATGATTGCTTCCACGTCCTCGATGCCCTCGTTGAGGTCGCCGGCCAGATCTTCTTCGACTGGCTGCCCAGCTTCACGTTTTCCAACCGCGGGCTTCTCCGATTCGGCGCCGAAGGGGTCTGTCAGCCAGAGGACGGTGCCAATCACTACGGCCCCGCCCAATATGCCCAGCGAGCCTGCCAGCAGCCTCATTCGCTGCCTCCGCCGGCGTTCGGCGAGGTCGGCAGGGGAGAGTGAATGGAACCTGCCGGTCGACGTGCCAGTCGACTTGCCGCCATCGGCGTCGGGATCCGTGAAGATAAACGGCGATGGGGTTCCGACGTCCTTTGGGCTTATGCTTTTCTCCGATGCCCTTTGGGCGACGGGAATCGCCGTGGGCGGAATCCCAGGAGGTTTGGGGGCCGCTTGGGCCTGCAGAATCGGAGTTGGGACGACGGGCCTTGGCGGGGCCTGCGCCGGCTTCCTGGGGCTCGCTCCTTCTCCGCCGAGAGGCCGAGCCGCCAACGTGCCGCCCGCAGCGCTACCCAAGAGTCCCTTGACGCGACTCGCCGGAACCCACTTGCCGTCCGAGCCCTGACGCACTTCGTCGCTGGGGCGCAAACGACCATCGGCGGCTAGGGCCTTGAGCTGCTGCGCCGAGAGTGGCCCCAATTCCGCACCGGCGATCTTACAGTACCATTCGGCTGCCATGACAGGACCCAAAATAAGAGGGGCTACGGATCAAAGTTTACTCACCGCCCATTCGGCCAGCTTCTCGCGGAATATTTTGGCGTTGTGCCGGATGTCGACCGGAAACGCGGGGTGGATGAAAAAGTCGGAAATAGGTTCTGTGAGGGGGCATGAAACGGCCCGGTCGCGCAACGCCGCGATCAACTCGGCTTCTTCCTCCGAGTTCGAAGGACCCCGGCCCTCCAGCAACTCCACAACGATGACCGGCCGCTGCCGGCCCGGCGGCCCGACGCCCACCAGGGCACTCCGAAAAACATTGGGATGCTGGTTAAAAATCGCTTCGCAACGAACCGGGTACATCGGCCCGCGCTCGGTCAGCACGCGGTGCGCCACCCGGCCGCAGAACCAGAACCGTTCCTGGGCGTCCAGGTAGCCGGTATCGCCCATTCGGTGCCAGAACGACTCGCCATCGGCGATCTTCGCTAAAGCATTCGCCTGCACGCGGGTAACGTATTCCCGCGTAACCTGCGGACCGCGTACAATCAACTCGCCGATCTCGCCGGTCGGCAGTTCTTCCGCATCATCGAGCGATGGGATGGGGCCGTCCACAATCCGGATGACCTTCCACTCGATGCGGGAAAACCTGGTGCCCACGCACACGCCCGCCCCCTGTCGGGTACGATTCGCCGTGCCCACCTGCGAGTCGGGCTGCGAGTCGTCGTCCGATTCGGCCAGCGGGAGCGCTCCCGGGGCGCCGAGCACCTCGCTGGCCGAGATCGACGCAACCGGCAGTGCCTCGGTCGCTCCGTAGGGAGTGTGCAACTCGCCCTCCGGCGCGATGTGCCGGCGCATGCGGTCCAGCACTTCGGCGGGCACGGGCGCACCGGCCGAAAGCACCCGGCGTACACTGCGCATCTGCACCCGGTGTTCCTCACAGTGCCGGCCGACGCGGTTCCAGATGGCCGGCGAGCCGAAGGTTTGGGTCACCTGCCAATCGTCGGCCGCTTCGAGGATGTTCCGCGGATTCACCTTGGCCGGACGCGAAGGGTCCATTTCGGGAATCACGGCCGTGACGCCCATCGCGCAGTTGAAAAGCCCAAACAGCGGGAAACCCGGCAAGTCGATCTCGCCGATCCGAATGCCGTAGCGGTCGCGAATTTGCTCAACCTGGGCGTCGAAGTTGCCGTGCCGGTACAATACCCCTTTGGGCGGCCCGGTGCTCCCGGTTGTGAAAATGATGGCCGCCGGGTCTTCGTGCGAGTTCCGGACGATCGTGGTTCCGGGCCACGGCCGCTGCCGCAGTTGGGCCAGGGTCGGCCCGCCCCAAAACCAACGGCGACCCACGGTGAGGTTGAGCTGCGCTTTGGGGAACCGCCTTCGCAGGATGGTGCGAACCGCCTGAACCATGGGAATCGCGACGAAACCCTCCGGCTCGGCTTCGGCGAGGCACCGGACGAGGTTCTTGCGTCCCATGCCCGGGTCGATCAGAATGGAGACGGCGCCCGACTTGAGCAACCCGAACGCCAACGCGACGAAATCGATTCCCGGCCGCACCAAGACGGCCAGCCGGGTTCCCGGCGTCGCGCCCAGCTCCTGGAGCCCGGCGGCAATCCGATCGCTATCGTGATCCAGCTCGCGAAAGGTGAGCTGCCGGTACTGCCGACGACCGTCGGCTCCGTAGCCCAAGGGTTCGACCAACGCCGTGTTGTCCGGTATTTGCGCGGCCATATCCGTCAACCGCTGGGCGACGTTGCCACCGTATTGTTTTTGGTGTTCCATAGGTTTTCGGCGCTCCATAGTCACTTTAGTATACCCGGCCGCTGCACGAGACAAAACCGGCAACCATTCACGGACCGGTCGGCGACTGGTCCATTTTCGGCCACCGATCGTTGCCTTGAGAAAAGATGACGACACTGCCGCAAAAATGGGACAGTCTCCCGTGAACATGAATGGTCCCCAACCGGCCGCCGTTCCCGTCCCCCGTACGAAGGCAGTCCTTTTAACCATGACCGATCAGCGATTTCGTCCGGAATACCGTATCCGCCGCACGGTCGATTTCCAGCGCGCGTACCAGCGACGTTGCACGGCAGGCGACCGGACGCTCCTGGTCTTTGCTCGCCGTAACGGGCTGCCGAGACCTCGTTTGGGACTCTCGGTGTCTCGAAAAGTGGGGGGTGCGGTGGGGCGCAACCGGTGGAAACGCCTCCTTCGCGAAGCGTTCCGCATAGAAAGGGAAAAGTTGCCCGCCGGCATCGACTTGGTCGTCATTCCCCGTCCCGGCGCGGAAGCCCGACTGACCTCTTTGCGGCAGTCGCTGCGCGAACTGGCACGCCGCGCGGCCCGAAAGCTGGACCGGATCGAGGCGGCGGGCGTGGCTTCGTCGCAAACCGCGGCACCCTGCGGCCCAGGTAAGGAAAAGGCGCATGGCGAATAGGTGGCCCCACGTCGTGCTCCGGTTGCCCGCCCTGGCACTGATCGGCCTGGCCCGAGTGTATCAGTTGCTGCTAAGCCCACTACTGGGGCGGCGTTGCCGGTTCCATCCCACGTGCAGCCAGTACTTTATTGAAGCGGTTCGCAAGTACGGCGCGGTGCGCGGCACGTGGCGCGGCCTGCGCCGCGTCCTCCGTTGTCACCCCTGGCACCCCGGCGGGTACGATCCGCCTTGAATCATTGCGGCGCATCGCCCCCTTGCTTCCTGAGTACCCGTTCACGGGGCGGCGGCGCTCGCAACCTTGCGGCTCTTCCGTTTCTAAGTGCAGAAAGCCTTTGTTTCAGGGACGGCACACGGCGTGTGCCTACTACAATGAAGCGGTCTGCACCCAGAAACGGAAGAGCCAACCTTGCGATATGGATAATGTTGGTCGCGGGTTGACGTGGTGATTACGGGGATATCGTTACGCCCAACAATGGTGCCGCTTGACGCGCGGGGGGAATGACGCAACCATGGTGTCCATGCCTACATCCAGAAAAACGGGCTTTGCCCCGCAATAGCTAATGGCGTTGGCCGTGGCGATAAAAGTGAAGGGTTGGGTAATAACTTCTGTAT
>SKZG01000125.1 GCA_007127495.1 Planctomycetales bacterium | reverse complement strand
GCCGACGGCCCGTTCCAGCGAGGCGACGGCCTGCTCGCGCAGGGCCTCGCGACGGTAGAGGTCAATGCGGTACTGCAACAGGATCCGGTAGGTGTCGAGCAGTTGCTGGAAGTCGGCGCGGCCGGCCCGGTAGGCTTCGGTCACCAGTTCAAACGCTTCCTCGGCGCGGGGTACGATTTGCTCTTGCAGGATGTCGAGCACGCGGTCGTGCTCGGTGAACTGTGCATGGAGCGATTGCACCTCGGCGTGGAACCGGTCCTGCGTGGCGGCGTAGCGACGCGCCGTAGCGGCGGCCTGGCACTGAGCCTCGCGCACGGCGGCGTCCAGGCGGCTGCGATAGATGGGAAGGTTCACCCCGACCCCCATCGAGTAGGCGTCGCGGCCGTTGGCCACCGGGCTGAGCCCCGCCGAGCCCATCTGGAACCAGTTCAGCCCCACCGTCACGTCGGGCCAGTATTCGCGCTGGGCCACCTCAATGGCCGTGCGGTCGCGGGCGGCTTCGCGGCGCCAGGCCTCGAGTTCGGGCTGCCACTGGTCAGCCAAGGCCAGCAGCGCCGCGGCCTGATGTGCCAGCAGGGTATGCTCGACGGCCGGTTCGGTTTCCAGCGGCGTCGACTGCGGCAGGTGCAGCACGGCGAGCAACCGTGCCCGAGCCTGCCGCCCCGATTGTTCCAGTTGGATCAGCGACGTTTGGAGCAGGGATAGTTCGTTCTGGAGTTGCAGCACGTCTTCCAAGCCCGTTTCGCCCGTCTGATAGCGCCGCTCGGCGATTTCGATGACGTCTTCGAGCAGTCCTTCGATCTGCCGTGTCTCGCCGATCGCCCGCTCGATGTAATACAAGTCGTAGTAAGCCCGCTTGACCTCCTCGGTCACTTCCAGCTCGGTGGTCATCACGCGGGAATAGGCGGCCAGGGCATTGTATTGGGCTACTTCGCTTCGCAGCGCCCTTTTGCCGAACCAGGGGAACCGCTGCGTGAGACTCATGGCCAACTGCTGCGGGCCGGCCGCCGTTTGAATTTCCTCCAGGAACACGGTAGTGAGCAGGTGCGGGTCGGGCAGCGAGGCCTCCTGCGGAACCCGGTTGGCCAGCGCCTGCGCCCGGTGGCGGGCGGCCTGAACCTCCGGGTTATTCGCCAGGGCATACCGGACGAGTTGCTCGACGCTTACCGGTGCCGAAGACGGCCTGGATTCGGCAAGCCCTGCAGGGGGGGCTATGGGCTGGACGAGTGCGGCGGGCTGGAGCCGCTGCCCGAGGTCGGCCTGCGCGGACAGCGCGACAGGCTGGCGAAGTTGGGCGGGATGGGGTGGCTGAGCCCGCGAGGCGCCCGTCAGCACGAGGACGGCCCAGCACGCGAACGTGACCGCCACAAGAGCTTTCGCAACGTCAGTGGCAACCCTTAGCATCGTCCCCCCTGTCGATCTTTTCACTACGTTCCGTGCGACCGGACGAACCGTGCTCTCCGGTACACGTCGTCAATCCGGCACTATCGTTATTGTCGGCCCCGGCGCGAGAACGACTTCACCGGAAAATCGTGCCTGGAAGATTGTGCCTTGCACTTGTCGTGCCGGACGCGCTACACTGCGGCACCTCGTCTCTGTCGATTTCCGATTCGGCTTTCCGCTCCCCTTCCGCCGTGGGCTCGGGGAGTGTAAATTCGGCCATCACCACCCGTCCTCCCACTTGGGCGACGAGTATATGGAGCGATTTCCCGCCGCGCCACGCCTGAACTACGTTCGCGAAACCCTGGTGTGTGGCGTGGCCCTCCGCCCGGATGCCGATTGGCGATTCTATGCGGAAGTCGGGTGCGCCGTTTGGGTTGACGGAGGAAGCGAGCCTTGGGAGTTCCAGTTCGGTAGCGGTCTGGTGCTGGTCCAATTTGCCTGCGGGGCGTTTAGCCGCTTCACCAGGTAGGTTGGCGCTTGGCAGCCTTACGCAGCTTCGCGTTGGGCTGGGGCGCCTAATCCGCGCTAGGCCGACCGGCTCGTGGCGGCACAGCGTGCCAGCACAAACAGCAGGTCGCTCAGCCGATTCAGGTAGATGATGTGGTGCTCCGCAACCCGCTGCGGTTCCACGCGGCCCAGGGCGACGACCCGTCGTTCCGCCCGCCGGCAGACGGTTCGGGCGAAGTGCAAAGCCGCCTCGGTTCGGGCGGCGCCGGGCAGGACGAAGGCGCGCAGCGGCTCCAGATGCCCCTGGCAATCGTCGATAGCGGCCTCCAGGCCTTCCACCTCCGCCGGCCCGACCGCCCCGCACGAATCGCCGCCAGGCGCCGGGCCGGCCAGTTCGCCGTTCATTCGGATCAGATTGCCTTGGATGCCTTTGAGCAAGCGGTTCATTTCCCCGGGCAGGGGCTCGCAGCGGGCTAGTCCGAGGGCGGCGCCCAGCTCATCCAAGGTGCCGCACGCCTCCAGAACCGGGGCGTCCTTGAAAATCGGTATGCCGTCGCAAAGCTGCGTTTGCCCGCAATCACCTTGTCGCGTATAGATAGTCATGGCTCGTCGATCACCTCGATGTTCAGCCGGCCGATGACGCGGGCGACGGGCAGCAGGGCCGTGAAAGCGGTTGTGCCCTCCAGGCTGGTGTGGACCAGCTTCAGGTGCCCCGCGCCCGCACCGCCGCGGGCGATCGTCGCGTCGAGCGGGACGAAGCGGCCGTCGACGTACGCCTCGGTCCACATGTGGAAGAAAAACGCCTGGCGCCGCGGCAGGTACACAAGGCCGGCCGCCACTCGAGCGGGGATTCCCGCCGCACGGCACAAGGCGGCCAACAAGACCGCGTGCTCCGTGCAATCGCCTTCGCGCTCGCGCGCCACTTCCGCGGCGGTGGCAAAGGCCTGCGAATAATCCTTTTCGGTAATATACCCATGCACAAATCGCTCGAGCGCCACCGCCTTGCCCCACGGGTCGTCTTCGTCGCCGACGGCCTCGCGGGCCAGTTCGACGATTTCCGGGGCATTGCTTTGAATCATGTTTGAAGGCTCGAGGTCGGCCGCCGAAGGTGTTTGCGGCGGAGCATCGAGGTTCCCCTCCAACCCGGCGCGCAGCGCATATACGGTAACTTCGGCGGCGTGGGGCCCGATTGACAACACGCGCTGCGAGGGCCCCTGCGGAAATACCTTCGCCGGGTCGGCTCCGTCGAGTGACACGCGGTATCGAAGCCGGGCCGCCCGGTGCGGGTCGGCCGGCGGCTTTTCGACCGCGATCGACAGCCCGTAGCCCAAATCGAAGTCGGCCGGCTCAACCTCCGCCAGGGCCGCGGCCTTGGGAACACGGTACGTTTCGAGGTCGAGGGTCTCGGTCCAGGTTTTCAGCACCTCGCCGTCTGGATCGGTCCACAGCGCGCCGTGCAGCTCCTGTTCGGGGCCAAGCCGCGTGATATTGTCGATTCGCAGCAGGCGGAACTGCCCGCCGGGCAGTGTCGCCTGCTCATGCCCGACCGCCGTCAGCTCCACGACGACCGGATCGATCAGGCCGGGTATCAACGCCTTTAGGCGGCGCTGGTCGCCGGGCTGCATAGGTTCCCGCAAAAGCGACTGTTCCACGGCATGGAAACCGCCGCATTCCGCTGACCATGGGATCGAACGCCGGGTGGTCTTTCCCAGGGTTCTCAGTTCCAATTCCAGCGAGTCGCCCTGCACCACGCCGAGCGTCGTAAGCGGCTCGCGCCCCTGCTCAACCGAAGCGCGCGTTCGGACGAGCGTGCCGTCCGGTGCTTGGATGTCGGTAAACAGGACCCGCTGCTCGGTCATTTGGTCGAAGCGCTGCACGCGCAGCACGGTGAGCCCTTCGATTTGCACAAGCTGCCGACCCTCGTGGTCGACGTGGCGGACGGTGGTGCTCGCGTAACCCACGCGGTTGCCGCCAAGCATTAGGATTTGCCACCACTGGCGGTCGTTTTCGCCAAGCGCGCCGGATGCCGGCGGCAAGCCCACCACCTTGGCGGATTCGGCTGTGGTGGGCGGGGGGCAGCAGGTGCCCGAAGCGTCGTGGCCGGACGGACGCGGCGCAACCGATTCCCCGCAACCGGCCACTGCCATGCCTACGGCACACGCGGCTAAGAAACCAAACCGATTGGCACGTCCAGCGGGTGTGAATCGTATCATGAATGAACTTTCAGCTTCTGTTAGAACGCTTCAGAGTATCACATTGCACGTTGTGGAGGTAGGGTGCGCCAAAGCACGGACCTGCTCAAACCGGGGCTCGATTCTTCGGGTGGCAATTTTCGGCTCTTCCGTCCGACACCGGCATGGAGCCATCGCCCTTCGAAATCGCCCGAAAGCCGGCGCGGCGCGGCGAATTTCGGGCGGTTTCCGGCGGCGCCGAGCCCCACGGGAGTTTTTTCTCTGTTTTGTAAGTGTTTGTGGCGCAAGGACTTACGAAGAAAAATGCGCCGTTTGAAAAAAAATCTCCGAGAGGGTATTGACCAAAGCCGAATGTCTGATAGAATCAAAGACTCGGGTGTTGGTGACGGGGTTACCCGGTGCCGCTTCCGAGAAAAAAGGGTTCTTTGACAATTTGGTAGTGATGACCTCCAAAGTTTGACTTTTAGTCGTTTGGATCTGAAACTCACGGTGCCGTGCCGGTTGGTAGCGACCAGCGGTTCGGCATCATGGTTCGAACCTTTTTCTGTGGTTCACAACCCGCGGCGGTCGGCGGTCTTTCGGGATTGTTGGCAGTTGCGGTAATAAAGTCTACAGAACAATTGAAGGGTTTGATCCTGGCTCAGAATGAACGTTGGCGGCGTGGATTAGGCATGCAAGTCGTGCGAGAAGTTT
>SKZG01000463.1 GCA_007127495.1 Planctomycetales bacterium | reverse complement strand
GTAGGATAGCAATCTGTCGCGGACTGTCAAGAGTAAAAGTACCCAAGAGTAAAAGTACCGGACACCTTTAATTCCCCCCGATCTGTATACCGCGATAATGAAAGCATATCGCGATGCACCTATGGAAGAACAAGGGGATAGCCCCTGACCGGCGATCGGGCTGGCAGTTTCCGCAAGCGGACGGGCGACTACCGAGTCGTCTTCCGCGTGGCCGGGCCGAAACGGGTCATCGGTACCTTTTCCAGGTCGGCCCCGGAGCTTGAGGGTTGCACATCCACCCAGTGGCCCTGTTTTTCGCTTTGCAATCCGGCGGCCGGTCTGCAAAGCTTGGTTTACCTATACATAGGTTCCCGACCCGGACGACACGCGCCCTGGGCTTTGCGCAGGTACTTCGGCCATAGCGGCGATGAAGGCCAGGTAGGGCTCGATCTTCCTTTCGTCTGACCGAGTGCGGGCTTACGCTGGCGGCTCCGGGCCGACAATCAGGACGTTCGCGCCGAAATCCTCGGCGATGGCGGCTTCTTCGGCCTCTTCGACGAACTGGCCGCTTTCGTCGATTTGCAGGTCGGCCTCGACGGTCCGATGCTTGGCCACGTCGAGGAGCTTCTCGTAGAGGGCCTCGTGGTCGCTCGCGTTGATCCGGCTGACGGCGCCGGCCACCTCGCGCAGGTAGCGCAGGAAGATGGAGCGGCGCTCGCCCTGGTGCTTCACCAACTTGCGCCGGCGCAGGTACATACCCAGCTTGCGGCCGACCGCCTGGAGCGCCAGGCGCAGCTCCTTTTGGATTTCCGGATACCCGGCCACCGCTTCCTTCGACTCGCTGGTGAACGGCACCCACACGCTGGCCATGTGCACCATGACCGTCACCGGCCCACGAGGAAGCTGCCCGCGCGACTGGCCCAGCCCGTACGAACGCCAGTTGGTGCCGGTGATCGTTTGCGTGATGGCGCAGCCGCCGGCCTGGAACTGGAGCGGAACCCGATTGGCGTAGCGGAGCACGCTCATCGACTGGCCGTCGGAAAGGTTCAGGCTTTGCATGGCATGCAACAGGTTTTCGATTTCCTTCGGCCGCAGCTTGCCGGGCGAAGAGCGGGGTTTCAGGTGGGCTTGTTTGATGATCTTGTCAGCGGCGTCCGGGCCCAGCCCGTCGAACGTCGACGTGAGGAACTGGCGGAGGGTGCGTGCGTCGGACTGGTCGAGCAGTTCGCCCAGGGTTTCGCGGGTGACGCGATGCACGCTGGGGCCGCCGCCGTAGGCCAGGCCCACTTCGATGACGAACGGGTTGCCGCGGTAAACAGACGGCGGCCGGGTGGCGGCGGCGAAGAACTCGCCGGGCACGACCTGGTGCAGGCCCTTGAGGATCAGTTCCTCGCCGATGGGCGAAATGCAATCGGTGGCCGGCGCCTTGATCTTCGTTTCCTGGATGGCGCGGTACAGCAGATCGGCCTCGTGCCGCCCGATGCGCGTCGTGTTCGCCCGAACGCCAATGCCTGCCGACTCGCATATCCGCCGCGCCACGGCGGGGCTCACTCGCGAAAACGACTTCTGCAGGAACTGCGAAACGGTGGGCTGCTTCGTGCTCTTGAGCATGCCGACGAGCATTCCCAACTCGATGCCGTACGGGTGCGGCTTGATCTCCTTGGGCTCGGGCGGCAGGACGTCGGCCACTCTCGGATAATCGCGCTGGTTGCCTTCGGGGTCGAGGTAGTGGAGCGTGACGTGCGGGTTGGCAATGGCGGTCTGTTCGAGGTATTCGTCCACGCTGCCGCGGCCGCGTTGGTAGCGGGCTTCGAGTTCGATGGTCACGCGGGTGCCGTGGTTGGCCTCGTTCCACTCGATGCCGTGCTTTTCGATCGCCTTGCGTCCGGCCTCGCCGGGCGGAATGTCCACGCCATCGCCCCGCCCGTTGACAATCTCCGGCCGGTTGCGCTTCGTGTCGATTTGGATTTCGTAGTAGTGGGCCGGTTTCCGGACGGAAACCTTCGACATGATCTTCACCGGCCTGCCGGTAGTGAGCAGGCCGTACATGCCGGCGGCCGAAATGCCGATACCCTGCTGCCCGCGGCTCATGCGCAGCCGGTGGAACTTCGAGCCGTAAAGAAGTTTTCCGAAGATCAGGGGGATTTGCTGCTTGAGAATGCCCGGGCCGTTGTCCTGGATGCCGGCCTTGAACCGGTCGGGACCGATGCGTTCGATATGAATCCAAATTTCGGGCAAGATGCCACCTTCCTCGCATGCGTCCAGTGCGTTGTCGACCGCCTCCTTGACGGTGGTCAGCAGTGCTTTGCGGGGGTTATCGAACCCCAGCAGATGCCGATTCTTGGCAAAGAACTCGCTGACGGAAATGTCGCGCTGGCCGGCGGCCATGCTTTCCGCCGTCGGGCGGCGCTTGCGGCGCGGCGCCGGCCGGCCGTTGGAACCCGACGCCGGGACGGCCGAGTTCGACACGGTGGAAGCCGGTTCGGGATGGGAACTACTCGTAGACAAATCAGACCTCCGTCAGTCAGGCGGGCTCTCGATGCCAGGACCGGCTGTGCGCCCTGGATGCATGGTGCCCATTATACCGATTTTGTGGGCCCCGCGACAGGCGACTATGTACGGCATTTTCGGCAAATTGGGGGCATTCGCGGTAGCCTTCGCACAAAGACTCACCCGCAAGACTGGCGGAAGCCGAGACTTCAAAAGGGCTCTTCCGTTTCTAGGTGCCAGACAGCCTTTGTCGCAGGAACGGCACATGGCTACAATGAATTGACGGCACACGGCGCGTGCCTACTACAATGAATTGACGGCACACGGCGTGTGCCTACTACAATGGAAAGGAGCTATCCGATGTTCCGCATGACCCTACCGCTGGGATTGGCCGTTGTTGCCGCTTTGTGGGCGTGGCACGGCGACTTGAACGGTCTCAGCCAAGCGGAAGCCGGTACGTTTGAACGCACCGATTTATTTCAGAATCGTTACGTGGCGCCGGTCGCCCCATGGAGCGTGGGCGCGCAATTGTACCCGAGCCCTCGGCCCGTGCCGCCGCTGGTTGGGCACACCTACGTGACGTATGAACCGCTGATGCCGCACGAATTCCTTTACCACCACAGGCGGACCTACAGGCGTTACCATCTGGACGGGGGTTGGACTCGCACCCGCGTTTCCTGGCGCTAGGCCCACCAAGGAGAACGTAACCATGACACGAGCTTTCGTTTTCGGATGCGCGGCGTTATTGTGCCTGGGCTGGAGCTGCCAGACGGTGGCAGTTTCGGTGGGGCCTTCCACGTTTCGGCGTCGGGCGATATCCTTGGTAGCCTGCCGCTGGGTCGATCGGGGATACTGCTGGTTGACCTCGGCTGTCCGGCGTAGGAAGGGCTTTCGCGACCACGGGTGCTTCCAGTTGGTAAGGGCCTCAGACGGTTGAGCTTCCCGGCGTCTGGAGTATCGGTGGCGCGATGTAAGTGTAGTAGCCTGATCCGAGCTGGTTGCGCTCATGCCGATAGTGGAAATCCTCCGTTGGTGAGTAGCCGCGTCGTCCCGCTGGGCTCGGATTCTGCGCGACATAGAAGGTGCCCTTTGCATAGTCGATCGAGGCGAAGTTCTCACGGAAGTCGCCGATGAGATCTGCAGCGATCTGGTGGCGCCCAAATCGCGACCCCGACGGCAACGTGTCGCCGTCTATGGCGACCTGCTGGCCGTCACCATCGATCCGGTAGAAACTCAGGTCCTTGCGGTCCGCGAAGCAGATGAAACCATCGGCTTCCCAGCCGACTGCAGCGAATCGGTGCGCCTGATGCCGCGTAAGGGCTGTCCATTCCCGTCCGTCGGGGAAAAAGATAGGGAAGTATTCGCGCTCGCCCTTTTCTGCTGCATGGATCAAAAGGCGCTCGCCGCCTACTGGATAGCGCCCGATCCAGCTCCAGTGTGCGTGACCGAAGGGGACGTGCCACAGGGTCTGACCCTGCGAGTCCACGAGATAGACGCCGGGATTGTGTTTCTCCACCAAATAGAGCACCTGGCGACCGGGTAGTTCTGGCAGGTAGCGGGCGGGTTTGGAGACGTCGGTGTGACCAAAGGATTCCGCCTCCCATAGCACGCTGCCATCGCCACGGTAGCAGATGCCACCGGCGATGACCTCCATACGTCCGTCATCGTTGACGTCATCGATGTCCAGGTTGTGTCCCGCTGGACGGGCCTGGACCTTCTGCCAGGTCACCTTGCCGTTACTGCCTTTGATCGCGGTGATCAGTTCGTCGCCATAGGTGCCGTCGAGAATGACGATGGAAGGGGCGGCATCCATTCCGTCGAGATAGCCGGTCGTCAGCATCACGCGCGGTCGAGTGGCCGGCCACTTTGTCTCCCAGATGAGATCGCCCGTCTGGGCGTCGACGGCTACCAATGTCTCGTCGGGCCCGGCCTCCGCGTAGAAGTCGTCGGGGAAAGCCGCGCCGGGTCCCCGGTGGTAGATAACCTCGGTACGGCCGTCGCCATTGACGTCCCAGGCTGCAACCGGCACGTGGTGCATACGGCCGTCCCAGCCGCCACGATCTGGCAGTCCGGTATCCTGATGCCACAGACGTTTTCCGTCAAGGCTATAGGCGCAGACGTGAATGCGACCGGCCAGCGACTCCAGGATCACCACCCCGTAGCGCCCGTCGTTCTCCAGATCCCCGATGGCCAGCTTTAGAGGAAATCGGTTCGGGACGCACTGAAGGGGGAACTCGAAAGCTAGATTGGAAGGCGGCCTACCGGCATCAATCACCACGGGCACAGAGGATCTTCCGCGCGCTACCACACGATACT
>SKZG01000572.1 GCA_007127495.1 Planctomycetales bacterium | reverse complement strand
TTTCAACAAGCAGGCGGCTTTGGGGGATTGCTCGTGCGACGTCGCGCAGAGGCGCGAACTTCTTGTTCAAGTACGTCACCATGCCCGAAAAACTGATGGATAGCCCGAGTTCCAGACATTCCGCTGCAAACTCCGCATTGCCGGCGAAGGAATGCAGCACGCCTTGCAGCGGTGCGCGCTCGGCTGCCTCGCGGAGCATGGGCAGTACATCGGCCTCGGCCTCGCGGCAGTGGATGATCACTGGCAGTCCGGTTTCTTGAGCGAGCCGCAGGTGGCGGTCGAAGTACTCTCGCTGCGTTTCCATCGGTGCGAAGTCCCAGTAGCGGTCGAGTCCGGTCTCGCCGATAGCAACCACGCGTCGGTCGGCCGACATCTCGACCACGCGTGTCCAATCGTCCATTCCCGCCTCGGTCACATAGTTGGGTTGGATTCCGGCGGCGGCGGCCACTCGCTCGTTCTGTTTGGCGAGTTCCAAGGCGGCTTGACTCGATTTTGCGGTAGTTCCCACACACACAATGGCCTCAACCCCCTCTTTGAGCGCAGTGTTTACTACCTCTGCCCTGTCCGAGTCGAATTCCGGCTGGTCCAAGTGCGTATGTGTGTCGATCATGGGCTTTCCTGGCATGGGGAGGGAACCACGTAACCTGTTAATTTGTAACGGGTTACGACAAATCATGCAAGTTTGAGCGGGTTCGGACCGACCCATGGCCGGTGCCCGTTCGTAACAGCAATAGCGACTGCATTACCCTTCGCTCAAAAACTCATGGAAAAAATCGGGCATTTTTTCCGGTTGGTAACTTGACTTCGGAAATTGATAGCGTATCGTACAATGAATAGTGACTAAATGGAGTCCGTAAGGACGCTCTCGACAGGGCAGTCAAAATGGGAGGCCCTGAGGAAAGAGCGAAGGAGCGTACAATGCTTGTGCTATCTCGGAAGAAGAACGAGAGTATCGTCATCAACGATGATATCACGATCGTCGTCGTGGAGATTCGTGGTGATAAGGTCCGCCTTGGGGTTGAGGCTCCAAAGGAGGTTCCCGTGCATCGCCGTGAGGTGTTCGATGCGATTCATCGCAACGAGGATCTTGTCGCGAACAAGCCGGCGAACAAGGCCGATGCCGCAGCCAACGAGCCCTGACGCTCGCGGTGCCGCGTAAGCTCTTCTACTGGTACCGAGGATCGTGAACCGTTACCTTCAGTCTGTCTTTGCCCTGACAACGGGATGGACTTCGAGCCCGTCCAAGCGAAGACGGACGAGAAATGTCCATCCTACAAAAGCGCAAAAATGGCACGCGGCAAGCATGACTGGCCGATTTGGACGGGCTGCGGCTACGGCTGCGGGTGTCAGGCTGCGTCGAGGTATAGGCAAATTATGTCTGCTTCGCCTTCCTTCGCGGCCTTGTCCTCGCCGCGCCTAAATCGGCCATTTATTCCCTCGCGAGCCCTTATTGGCAATTCACGTTGACAAAAAACACGTGTGCGGCGAGAATCTCGGCTTGACTGGAATGGCGGAAATCGGAACAATCCGGCCACTGTTTCACGGACGAATACCCCTGCCAGGCATGGAGGCCGCAGGCGATGCAAGCTTGTCCCGGATTGGGACCTCTAGTGAGTTTAGGAAAGCTGTTGCCAAGCGAGGTCGCTTCGCTCCGTGGCGACGTTTTCCCGAAAGGCTGCGCGTGCGATTCCCGTCGTGTCGCGCCCGGCGATCTCTTCGTAGCCATTGAGGGCGAAAGCACCGACGGCCATGCCTACATTGCCGACGCCATTACGCGAGGGTGCGTTGCCGTCGTGTCGGAACGAGCGCTCACCGGACTGCCGGTCCCTACCGTTCGTGTTCCCAACGCCCGCGAGGCTTTCGGCCGCCTGTGCCAGGCGCTGGCCGGCAATCCTAGCGAGCAACTGAAGCTCATTGGAGTGACGGGCACCAACGGCAAAACGACCACAAGCTGCCTTATTGCAGGCGTGCTTTCGCGAGCGGGTTGTAAGGTGGGTGTGTTGGGCACTGTGGGATACTTTGACGGTGAAGAGGCCGCCGACGCCTCCTGGACCACTCCGCCGGCCGACGATTTGGCCGACTGGCTCCTGCGTATGGTGCGCAACCGGTGTTCCCATGCCGTCATGGAGGTTTCGAGTCATGCGCTCGATCAGCGGCGGGTGGCGGGCGTTCGATTCGACGCCGCTTCTATCACGAACGTGACCCGCGACCATCTCGACTACCACGGCTCGCTGGCAAGCTACCGCAGGAGTAAGGCCGCGTTGCTCCGGCAGCTACCGCCCGAAGGACTAGCCGTCATCAACGCCGACGACCCCGTTTCCGCCGCGTTCTTAAAGGAAATCGACGGCCCGGTGCTGACCGTTGGCATCCACTCGCCGGCAGAAGTTATGGCCATGCCCCTGGAGCAAGTGCAAAGCGAGCAGACCTTCCTCCTCTCAGCCGGAAGCGAGAACGTTCCCGTGCGAACCGCAATGATCGGCACGCACCACGTGTACAATTGCCTGGTCGCTACGGCGGTTGGGCTGAGCTACGGCATCGATTTGGCGACGATTGCGCGCGGCCTTGAGGCGGCCGGCCATGTGCCGGGCCGCATGGAACGGATTGAGTGCGGACAGCCGTTCGGGGTGTTTGTCGATTACGCCCATACACCCGACGCCCTGCAACAGGCGCTTGCCACCCTGCGCCGGTCCACCTCGGGGCGGCTGATTTGCGTATTTGGCTGCGGGGGCGATCGCGATCGTCAAAAGCGTCCCTTGATGGGGCGTATCGCGGCGGAGCACGCTGACTGCGTCGTACTCACCAGCGACAATCCCCGTACGGAGTCGCCCGAAGCCATCCTTGCCGACATCCTCGAAGGCATCGACGAGATAAAGGGGTCGGGAGTCTTTAGTTTGAAAAAGCGATTCTCGGCCCCCTTACTGCGTCCTGAGCGCCCCGAGGCCATTCGTGAGGCCCTCGCGCTGGCCCGGCCGGGCGATTGCGTGCTGATTGCCGGCAAGGGGCACGAAACCTACCAGATTGTCGGCCACCAGCGTGTTCCCATGGACGATGCCGAAATCGCTCGCAACTGGCTCTATACGGAACAACCTTACGCCCGAAGGGCAGTGTGAACATGCCAACTCGAAAGCCCATGACGACCGTCGGCGAGCTGTGCAACGCGATCGAGGGCCGATTGGCGGTCGGCCGCCATGCGTCGGATGCGGCGGAGCGGCCGTTGGGGCCAGTGGGCATCGATACTCGAACCCTGGCGGTTGGCGAGGTCTTCTGGGCGCTGCGCGGGCCGCAACAGGACGGCGCCGCATTCGCGCCCGACGCCTTCGCACGCGGTGCGGCCGGGGTGGTAGCGGCAGCCGACGTCAAAGTACCGGACTGCGGGTGGGCCATTCGCGTGGCCGACTCGCAGGCTGCGCTGCAGCGCGCCGCCTCCTGGTGTCGGGCCCGCTTCTGTGGCACCCCAATTGCCGTGACCGGCAGCGTTGGCAAGACCACCACCCGGCAGATGATTCACACCGTGCTCCGCGCGCGTTTGCGAGGCACAGCCAGCCCTCGGAACTTCAACAACCACATCGGCCTGCCCCTGAGCCTGTTGGGTGTGGACGCGGAACATGACTATGCCGTGTTGGAACTCGGGGCCAGCCAGCGAGGTGAAATCGCCGCCCTGGCCGACCTGTGCACGCCCCGGATCGGCGTGATTCCCCAACTTGGCGAGGCGCATCTGGAAAGTTTCGGCAGCCGGCAGGCCATCGCCGAGGCGAAGGCCGAGTTGCTCTCCGCCTTGCCCGAGGACGGGCATGCGGTTCTGGGCGACGTTCCACGGCTGCGTGCCGTTGCGCGGTACTGTCGGGCTCCGATTACCTGGGTTGGAACGACCGCCCATTCCGACCTGCAAGCCGCGGAAGTGACCACGGGCCGCGGAACACTCTCGTTTGTGGTCACAACCAAGGGCAGGCAAGCCGCTCGCCGGCGCGATGCGGAGAGTGACGCGCAAGAGCCGCTTCGTTGCCCACCACACGACAAGGGCTACCGATTCGAAATTCCCGTGTGGGGCCGGCATCACCTCAGCGCCGCCCTGTGCGCTATTGCGGTCGGCCGGCTGCTGGGGCTCGACTTCGATGAAATGGCAGGGGCGTTGCGGACCTACCGTCCGGTGGCCATGCGTTGCGAGGTTTCGGATATTCGCGGCGCAACCGTCATCAACGATGCGTATAATGCCAACCCAACCGCCATGCGGGCTGCTCTGGACCTTGTGGCCGACCTGGATGCATCGGGCCGAAGGATTGTGGTGCTGGGCGATATGGACGAATTGGGCAGCCAGTCGGCGCGGCTACACTGGGAACTCGGGCGGCAAACCGTCACTGTGAGCAACGCCGACATGCTGATCGCATGCGGCCGCTTCGCACAACATATCGTAGACGGCGCCCGCGCCGCCGGCATGGCGCCAGCCCGGGCTATGCCGTGCGAATCGTACGAACAGACTTTGCCATACCTGGAGCGAGCCGTTTTGCCCGGCGACGTCGTGCTGGTCAAAGGCTCGCGCTCCGTCGGCATGGAACGAATCATTACAGCACTGAATCAATACTCCAATCGTAAGCTTCGTCGTTTGCGTCGCTTGTTGCGGGACAACGGCGCTACCCTTCCCTCCTTGGGGTAGAGGCATTGGCTTGCCTGCGGTTACTGGGTCGACCGCGTTGGCGAGCGCTTCACGGCGGAGCTTAAGACTGAGCGCCGGGGGTGCGCTTCCGCGCCCCCCGGCGACTCAGGGAACCACCCTTGGTTCCGCAAAAAC
>SKZG01000068.1 GCA_007127495.1 Planctomycetales bacterium | reverse complement strand
TCGCGGGTACGAGGGGTTTTTGCAGTACAAAATCCCCGCGGCCCAGCGAAAGGATCAGGGGATTGAGGGCGTCCTGCGCGAGATTTTTCCCATTGAGAGCTACGACAAGACGCTCCGCCTGGAGTACGTCAAGTACGAGCTGGGGAAGCCCCGCTACGAGCCCGACGAATGCCGCCAGCTTCGCCTGACCTACGGCCGCCCGTTGCGGGTGTGGCTCCGCCTGGCCAAGGAGGAGCCGATCGAGGAGGAGGTGTACCTCGGCGACATGCCCATCATGCTGGGCGGCGGCGAGTTCATTATCAACGGGGCCGAGCGCGTTGTCGTTTCCCAGTTGCACCGCTCGCCCGGCGTCGACTTCGTCTTAGATGCCGAGGGGACAAGCGAGCGAAGACTGCACAGTTGCCGCGTCATTCCCGAGCGCGGAAGCTGGATTGAACTGAACGTGACCCGGAAGGAAACGCTCGTCGTTCGCATCGACCAGAGCGGCAAGTTCTCGGCGATGACGCTGCTGCGGGCGATGGATCCGAAGTTCAGCGAAAGCGCCGACCTGCTGCGCACCTTCTACGAAACTCGAAAGGAAAAGGTGGTCGACGGACGCAGCGCCGGGAAGATCGAAGGGAAGTTGGCCGTCGGCGATATCGTTTATCCGATGGAAAGCGAGCGTGCCGGGGAAATCATCGTGGAGTGCGGGCACAAGATTACCAAGAACCTCGCCGAGGTGATTTGCACCTCGGGGATCGGCGAGATCGAGGTCATGGCCCTGCCGAAGAATCCTCTCCTGCTCAATGCCCTGGCCGAGGACGCCACCAGCAGTCACGAGGAAGCGCTCTTGCGCATTTACCAGCGCCTGAGGCCGGGTAACCCTCCCCAATTGGAGAAAGCGAAGGCCCTTTTCCAAGAGAAGTTTTACGATACCAATCGCTATCGCCTGGGACGCGTGGGCAGGTTCCGCATCAATCGTAAGCTGGGAACCAGCGTTCCGGAAGATGAAATGACCCTGCGGGCGGAAGACCTGATCGCCTCGATCAAGTACTTGGTTCGTTTGCGCGACGGCGACCCGGAAGCCTTTGTTGACGACATCGACCATCTAGGCAACCGGCGCCTGCGCACCATCGACGAACTCGCCAGCGATGAGCTGCGGAAAGGATTCCTGAAGCTGCGACGTACCGTGCAGGAGCGCATGAGCCTGAAAGACGTCGAAGACATGACGCCGCGGAGCCTGGTCAACCCCAAGAGCATCTCGGCGGCCATCGAATACTTCTTCGGTCGCGGGGAGCTTTCGCAGGTGGTGGACCAGACCAATCCCTTGAGCATGCTCACCCACGAGCGGCGCCTGAGCGCTCTGGGCCCCGGGGGGCTCAATCGGAAGCGAGCGGGATTCGAGGTCCGCGACGTCCACATCTCCCACTACGGCCGCATTTGCCCGATCGAAACGCCGGAAGGCACCAACATCGGCCTGATTTCCAGCTTGGCCATTTATGCCGGAGTGGACGATTACGGCTTCCTATCGGCACCTTACCAGAAAGTCGAGAATGGGAAGCTGACCGACGAGGTCGAGTGGCTCCGCGCCGACCAGGAGCACGAAGCCGTCCTGGCTCCTGCTGACGCGCCCATCGAAGACGGGGCTCTCGTTGGCGAGCGGCTTATCGCGCGCCACCGCGGCGACGTTTCCATGGTGCCGGTCGATCGGGTGCAGTACATCGACATCGCCGCCTGCCAAATGGTCGGGGTGTCCGCCGCGCTGATCCCCTTCCTGGAGCACGATGACGCCAACCGCGCCTTGATGGGCGCCAACATGCAGCGGCAGGCAGTGCCCCTGCTGGTCACCGAGCCGCCGCTGGTGTCGACCGGCCTGGAAAAAGACGCCGCCCGCAACTCCAGCATGATCGTGCGAGCACGCCGTAAGGGAACAGTCACCTATGTTGACGCCAACCGAATCGAGGTCGGTGCCGACATCTATCCTTTGCGCAAGTTTGTTGGCCTGAACGAGCGAACCTGCCAGAACCAAAAGCCCATCGTCGGGCTGGGCGATCACGTCGAGAAGGGGCAGGTGATTGCCGACGGCGGAGCGACCTACGCGGGCGAGCTGGCGCTAGGGCGCAACGTGCTCGTGGCCTTCATGGCCTGGGACGGATTCAACTTCGAAGATGCCATCATCATCAGCGAGGAATTGGTCGAGAACGACACCTACACCTCGATCCACATCGAGGAGTTCGATATCGAAATCCGAGAAACCAAACTCGGACGCGAGGAGTTCACCCGCGATATTCCCAACGTGGGCGAGCGGATCCTGCGCAATCTCGACGAGTCGGGAATCGTGCGCGTGGGCACCTACGTGGAGCCGGGCGACATTCTGGTGGGCAAAGTGTCGCCGAAATCGAAGACGGAGCTGACTCCGGAGGAGAAGTTGCTGCACGCCATCTTCGGCCGGGCCGGCGAGGACGTGAAGAACGATTCGCTCGAAGTTCCCTCCGGCGTCGAGGGAATTGTCATCCACACTCAGAAGTTCTCGCGGCGCATGAGCCTCTCCGAAGAGGAGCGAAAGGCGTTCGAGGCGAGCTTGAAGGAAGCCGAGAACGAGGGGAACGCCCACATCGCCATGGCATTCGGCGAACTCGTGGCCCAAATAGAAGCCGTGCTGGAGCGGAAACTTACCGACGAGGACGGAAATCCGCTGGTGGAAGGCCAGGAGCACCGCTACGTGGCGGAACAGGCGCACCAGTTCAAACTCGACAGCCTCGATATCCGCAGCCCGCAACGCCGCCAAGAGGTCGAGAATATCTATGCGACGGTTTGGCCGAGCGTGGAAATGGCGGTCGATGCCAAGGAGCGCAAGCTCAATTCCATGAAGCGGGGCGACGAACTGCGAAGCGGCGTCTTGCAAATGGTCAAAGTGTATATCGCCGCGAAGCGCGTCATTTCGGTGGGCGACAAGATGGCCGGCCGTCACGGGAACAAAGGCGTGATCGCGAAGATCCTGCCCAAGGAAGAAATGCCGTTCCTGCCCGACGGAACGCCCGTGCAAATCCTGCTCAATCCGCTTGGCGTTCCCAGCCGTATGAACGTTGGGCAGATTTTGGAGACGCACCTTGGTTGGGCTGCGGCCGCGCTCGGATTCCAGGCGATCACGCCCGTGTTCGACGGGGCCAGCGAGGAGGACATTCAGAAAGCCCTCGAAGAGGCCGGCCTGCCCGTGACCGGCAAGGCCCAGCTTTATGACGGGCGAACCGGCGAGCCGTTCGAGCAGTTGTCCACGGTCGGTCAGATTTACATGCTCAAGCTGCACCACCTGGTCGACGACAAGGTGCATGCCCGCAGCACCGGTCCCTACTCGCTCATCACCCAGCAACCGCTGGGTGGGAAAGCCCGATTCGGCGGGCAGCGTTTCGGAGAGATGGAAGTATGGGCCCTGGAGGCGTACGGCGCCGCCTACATCCTTCAGGAACTCCTGACCGTCAAGAGCGACGACGTGGAAGGGCGCACGAAGATTTACGAGTCCATGGTCAAGGGCGAGAACACTCTCGAAGCCGGAACGCCTGCCAGCTTCGACGTGCTCACCAATGAAATCCGCGGCCTTGCGTTGAATATGCAGCTTGAAAAAGCGAGGTTGTAAAGAGTGGCTTTCCCGCTCCGGGGGGCCGGCGGGAGGCCTGAGTATGGATCGCATTGCCCCCGCCGAGGTCGTTGCGGCACGACGGCCTTTGCCGCACGCACCGTGCCGGTTGCCGGAGTGAAGCCGGTCCCCTTCAATATTTCCGTACCCCACTCCCCAAGGAGTTTCCACCGTGAGCACCGGTGAAGCCACATACGATCGGATCAACGATTACGCATCGGTCAAGATATCGCTTGCCAGGCCGCACGATATTCGAAGCTGGTCGTTCGGCGAAGTCAAGAAGCCGGAAACGATCAACTACCGGACCTACCGCCCGGAAAAGGACGGCCTGTTCTGCGAACGGATTTTCGGCCCGGAGAAGGACTGGGAATGCTCCTGTGGGAAGTACCGGGGCATGAAGTACAAGGGAATGATCTGCGACCGGTGCGGCGTGAAGATCACCCACAGCCGGGTGCGGCGCAAGCGCATGGGGCATATCGAGTTGGCCGCGCCGGTGGTTCATATCTGGTTTTTCAAGGCCATGCCTAGCCGGCTCGGCGCCCTGCTGGCGATGAAAACCACCAGCCTGGAAAAAGTGATTTACTTCCAGGATTACGTCGTAACCAACCCCGGCGAGACGGGCCTGAAGCTGTGCCAACTGCTTACCGAGGAAGAGTACCGACAAGCCCGAAAAGACTATCCCGGCGCCGCCTTCGAGGCCGACATGGGTGCCGACTCCATCCGCCGGCTGCTCAATGAACTCGATCTGGTCAAGCTTTCGCAAGAGCTGCGCAAGGACCTGCATGAAACCGGATCGAAGCAGAAGAAGAAGGATCTGATCAACCGGCTGAAGATCGTCGAGGCGATCCGTGACAGCGACAACCGGCCGGAGTGGATGGTGCTCGACGTCATCCCGGTCATCCCGCCCGACCTGCGGCCTCTGGTCCTCCTCGATTCGGGGAATTTCGCCACCAGCGACCTGAACGACCTGTACCGCCGGATCATCAACCGCAATAACCGCTTGAAGAAGCTGGTCGACTTGAACGCGCCGGAAGTGATCATTCGGAACGAAAAGCGGATGCTCCAGCAGTCGGTCGACGCGCTGTTCGACAACAACCGGTGCAAGCGCCCCGTGCTGGGTTCCAGCAATCGGCCGCTGAAGTCGCTGACCGACATGATCAAAGGCAAGCAGGGCCGATTCC
>SKZG01000293.1 GCA_007127495.1 Planctomycetales bacterium | reverse complement strand
TGGGGAAAAAGGCCTTTCGAAATGGTAGCGGGTCGGGCAAGGCGGCCGAAAGGCCACATCCAACACTCGTAGATACGCTTCGTGCGAGGCTACGGACGTTCCCCCTCCTGCGCTTCGCCTGTCATGGGAACGAAACGCACGGGAAGTACGGTTTCCCGCTCCACGCTTCCATCGGGCAGCTTCCGCACTCGAACCAGTTGCTGGAAAAAGCGCCCGACTGGAATGACCAGCCGCCCCCCCGGGGCGAGCTGCTCGATGAGTGGTTCCGGGATTTCGGGCGGTGCGGCCGCGACGACAATGACGTCGAACGGCGCCTTCTCGGGCCAGCCACGGAAACCATCGCCGTGGCGAACCGTCACGTTTTCGTAGCCCAATTCCGCCAACCGCTCCGCGCCGAGCTTTGCCAGCGGTTCCACAATCTCGATACCATACACCTCGGCGCACAGTTCGGCCAGCACGGCGGCCTGATAACCGGAACCGGTGCCTATGTCGAGCGCCCGATCCGTCGCCTTCGGCTCCACCAATTGGGTCATCAGGGCCACGATATAAGGCTGCGAGATGGTTTGGTCATGGCCTATGGGAAGAGGTCGGTCATCGTAGGCCGCATGCTGTAGCTCGCCGACAACGAACCGTTGGCGCGGCACACGCCCCATGGCTCTCAATACACGACGATTGTCGATATCGCGTCCAATAAGATCCTCTTCAACCGACCGGCGACGCCGCTGGATGAAATGACGCAGTTCATTCGGATAGGCAGGCTGCACGAAAGCATCGTCCCGCCAGGGAGCCCACCGGTCGACGCCAGGCTCAGCGGACGCCTGGTGCGGTTCGAAGGCCGGTCGTCCGGCCGGATCGCCTGCTCGATGCGACCACCCGAAAAAAGATACAAACCCGGCGGTGACAACCACAACAACGGCAACGAGCACAATGAGCGTACCCTGCAGGTTCACTGGAGAGGGCGGAGGCGGTGTTCGGAAGCGCAGCATAAAACCCCCTTGCCATTCGGCATAGGCGAAACTTGTGGAACCACGCACCATCGAAGCCCGGCATAGACGGTGCGGACAACCTTTCCTCTATTGTAACAGGGATTCGACCGCTATGCTGCCCGCGATTTCGACGTCATGTGCGTGGCGGGGTCGGAATTGCGGGGCAGGTCGGCGGGCGGTTGTTTCAGCCGCGATTCCCATCGTTCGAACCGGCTTGCGAGCCAGTTCGAATCCAGGCATGCGCGTGCCACCACGATTCCAACCGCAGCCCCGACCAATATATCGGTCAAATAGTGCGAACTCGACTGCATGCGCTGCAAGGCGACCACTGCGGCCAGCACGCCAAAGGTGGAGCGTCCGCTAGGGTAGAGCCGGCCCAAAACAACCGCAAGCCCGAACGCCGTTGCCGTGTGGGCAGAAGGAAAGCTCTGCGCGGCGGCGCCGCCGCTTCCCAGAGGCAGCCACTGCGAGAACGTTGCCAGCACGCCGCCCTCAAAATCGAAACTGCCAGGGCGGGTTCGTGCGATGAGCATCTTAATCACATTGGCTACCATGCCCGCACCCAGCGAGCATGCCAAAACTCGCGGCAACGCCCAACGGCGTTCTGTGTCGAGCTGGTAGATCAACCCAACCAGAATCAGTACCCCGAGACCATTGCCGAAGGGCTCGCAAACCTCGATCAAGTCGGCCAGCAACCTCGGGTAATGACGCTGTGGGAACCACTGGGCCAGGGAACAATCGACAAGAAGCCCTGCGGGCGCCAACGCCAACAGAGCCAGCGGCAGCCAGCGCCACGCGGCTTGCGTACGCGGCGCCAAATAGGCTGAATGCGAGCTTGAAGGGCTTGGTTCCGAGAACGCCGCATCGCGCGCCATCAAGGGATATCCGTCAACGCCCGGCACCTCGGTGTTCGGCATGATTTGCTCTTTTCCACATGATTCCAACGGAACGAAAGGGCCCTAAAACCGCCACATAACCACCGCGGAATAATCGAGATCGTTCGGCTTTGCGCCGCGCGGCGCGCTGTCGTAGCGGCTCCGGACGCCAAGCTTCAAACTCAGATTCATTGCCTCGTCAATCAGCATTTCCCAGCTTCCCTGCGAATTGATCCGGTACCCGGAAAAGTCTGTGACGTTGGGCATGTAATCCACTTTTGCCTTCAATCGGTGCCGTTTACCCACTTTGTGTTCGAAGTCGATCCCAAAGACGAGTTCCGGTGTCCAGTCGTCCTCGGGCAGGCCGATTTTGTGTGCAACACCACCGCCTGATCGCGCTATAAGCGCTGTGGATTCCGTGTCGATTAGCCTATAGCCCAAACCCGTATCGGCCGTCACTCGGGCATCCCACTGCTCGAAATCATTGTACTCCAATGTGCCGTGAACGAACCAAGTCCATCGCGTATCGCGAAATTGTCGTTCATAACGCCAGTCGAGCAGGGCACGATTGGCCGTCTCGATCCCCCCGGCGGTCTTCCGCAAGTAGTCGAGGTCGATGTCGATTTGGTGGATGTCCCAATTGCGCTCCATATCGAGCCCGAAACGAAAGTTAAACGTCTCCGAATTTCCGGTGGTGCCGTCCAGCCCCAGTTCGAAGCTGCCGCTCCATGCCGCCACTTCGTGATAAGCCGGAAAGAGAAAAGTCGGCACATAGCTGGGCGGGGTTACCACCGGAATCGCCTCATCGGACTCCGAGTTCGCGCTCTCGTCGGACGAAGCGACCACCTCGGGCACGACCGAGCCCGAAACATCCGTGTTCGCAGGGGCGCTGATCGGCGGCAGCCGAAGAACTCCGGGCGGTGCCGGCAATTCGTCAGCACGAGCAGCCGGCAAGAGCATCGGCAACAAAAACAGGCCAAATAGGGATCGAAGGAACATAGATTTCCGCCCGCAAGGCGGGCATGTTTCGCGCAATGAAGGCAATTCCTGGACTTCACGGTGGGAAACGATACCGTCGCGGCCCCTATTTTCCAAGAGCGATTCTGGTGGGCCCTGCTTTAGAGGGGTCCAGATTGCCTGCCAGGGTATGTCGTCAGGCACCGGATGAAAAAGGCGAGTTTCCCGGTCGCAGGGGACTGGCGCATGCCGCTGCTCCCCCGCCCCCAAGCGGATTCCGGACTGGCCGGCCACGCTGCGGTTCGCGCAGGGGTTACTGTTGGGCGACGAGGGTCATCTCCTTGAATCGCAGCAGGGCCTCCGGCGGCGTATCGTAACTGACGCAGCCGCAGCCCCATACGTAGCGGGTCATGCCGGCCGCTTTCTCGGCCAGTTTGCACACCATCTGCTCCAGGCCGGCCCAATCGCCCCACTCGATCATCTTCGGGTCCACACAGCCGCGGATGATGATCTCCCGGTCGCCGATCTTCTCTCGCATGAAGCCGATGTCCGCCAGGTAGTCAGCGGCGATCAGCCCCGTACCCGTGGCGATAAACAGGTCGATCAGCCGCGTGGTGTCGCCGCCGAGGATCACGGCGGGCGGAGGCGTTTGGTACCGGGCCCGCACCGTGTCGATGACGCGCTTGTTGTACGGCACGACGTACTGCTCGTAAATGGGTGGGGCGATCAACGGCAGGGTCGCCCACGATTCGAACAGGTTCACGCCGGCTCCCAACGCCGCGAGGCGGCACGCCTGCTCCGTGGCCAGCGCGGCCGTCTTCTCGAGCAGGGCATGAACCCGCTCGGGAGCCTCGTGCATGTCGATAATCAGGTTCTCGAAGCCCCGCAGCTCGGCCGCTTGCGAGAACGGCCCGCCCATGCAGCCGTAAACCCAAACCTCATCGCCGATCTCACGCCGCACCCGCTCGACGGCCTCGGCGATCAGCCCCAGGCGGTTGCCCGGGGCGGGCTTGGGAATGGCAAGGCCGCTCGGGTCCAGCGCACCTCCGGCCAGCGGATGGCTCGTCACGCCGGGGATGCTCTTGCCCTGCCCCTCCGACAATCGGCAGCCGAACGCCTCGGCCTCGATGTTGTAGATGTCGATACCGACCGTGACCAGGTCGTGCCGGTAGGTTTCGAACCCGGCCAAGGCGGCTTCGGCCATCCATTCGGCACTGCGGCTGACCTCGCCGGGGCTCTTATCCAACAAGCGGGCGCCGTGCTCATAGATCGAAGGTACGAAGGGCCAGTGGTCCACCACCTGGCCGGCACGCACCGCATTCATTCGTTCGATGGGTTTCATTTCACTCGGACGGGCTGTCTCCTTCTCGTATTTCTGGGAGTACTGGTCAATCCGTGCCATGACTTCGAGCAATTCGGCCGCGGCTTCCGTAGTAAATTTCAACAGTGGCACGAGATTATCGGTTACGTATTCGTGAGCGATCTCGTTTCGCAACTCCCTGAGTCTCCTCGCTTGGCGTTCGTCGCGGAAGAATCCCCGTTTTTCCGCCCGATGGATCGCATCCAACAAGGTTCCGGGCGATTCCAACTCGATCCGATCCAGGCAGCGGAGCATTCTTTGGAAGACAATATCGGAAGCCCTCGCATAACGGCTTGTAAGCGCTTCCAACGCGTCGTACTGTTCATCGCTTAAATCACCATCCAATTCCATCGCCCCGCACATATCGAGCGAACGCTGCAACCAGTGAACCATCTGCCGCAAATCTTTTCGCAGTTCGCGTAGCAGGTCTGTCGGGGCGTGCTCTTTCACAAGGCAACTCCTTCGCTTCTTGCCAGGCGCTGGAACGCCGTGCGCGGTGCGTCGGTTACCAGCAGGTCGATCTTCTGCTCGCCCAACCGGTCGTAAAGGTCGAGCTTGACGTCTATGAGTTGTTCTCGAGTGATGCGTCGGGAAATGACCAGCAGGTCGATGTCGCCCCCCC
>SKZG01000192.1 GCA_007127495.1 Planctomycetales bacterium | reverse complement strand
GCGCTCATCCGCCTGCACGACGCGCTGATTGCGAACGACGACGCCGAAGCCCGGCGGGCAATCGACATGCTGGATCGAAACGTGGTCGATTTGAACTTCGCGCGGGCGGAACTCGGCGCGCGGCAGCAGTCGCTCGACCTGCTGCAACAGCGCATGGACCTCGAAGAGGTGGAACTCCGGTCCGTGCTGTCGCTGGAGTACGACGCCGACCTCATCGAGGTCATTTCCAACCTGACGGCTCGCCAAGCCACGTTCGAAGCGGCGCTGCGTTCCATGGGCAGCATCATGAACATGTCGTTGCTGCACTACCTGTAACCGGCCGTCGGGAACCGGTCCACCGCCGGCCCGTGGACGGTCACCCCGGACGGATGTGCAGGCAACAGCAGCCATCGCCGCCGGGCTGGTACGTGTCGGCGTGGAACTGGAATCCGGCGGACTCAAACGTGCCGTTGTCGACCTTCGCGGCAATACGGCACAGCGTGGCCACCTTCTCTTCGGGAAACCCCGCTTCGAGCCAAGCTTCTTTCAAGGGGCATCCGTGGAACTTGATGTCGAGGGCCTGCGCATCTTCCCTCAGCACTTCGGGTCGAAACATGCGTCCCTCGTCGGGGTTGCGTCCCAAAAATGCCTCGCGGAGGCCTGCCAGGTTGCCCGGCGCGAAGGCGGCGTATTTCGCGCCCTTCTGCTGCCCCCGACGGTAAATGGCCCGGCCCAGAACGGCCTCGGCGCGTTCCGGTCCCAACTCCTCGGACAATTCGTCGTACAGCAAGGCGTAAATCATCGCACGATTCTTGAACGAGTCGTGCAACTGCTCCCGCAACGTATCTTCTTGCGACATCCGTACACTCCTGCCCCAGGTTTGAGTATATACTCGCCGCGTGCCGTTATTGCGCTTTTGTAGGATGGACATTCTTGTCCGTCTTCGCTTTGACGGGCTAAAGCCCATCCTACGGAAAGCGCAGTTTTAGGCCGCGGCAAGTATAGCATACCTCCTCGCGCCGCCGTGCCGCAATGCCCCCCTACCCGGCAGTGCGCCGCGGCGAAACGGGGGCCTAGCGAATTCGGGGCCGGCATGGTACAAAAAGGGGCTCTTCCGTTTCTAGGTGCAGGCCATGCTAATGTAGTAGGCACACGCCGTGTGCCGTCCTTGAAACCAAGGCTGTCTGCACCTAGAAACGGAATAGCCCCAAAAGGGTTCCATTGCGCGGATTTCGCACCCATCGATCGCCTTTCAACCTCCGCTTTGCCCGACTTCACCGAATTATCCCGCGAGCTTCTCTTCCTCGGTACAGGCACCTCGCACGGGGTGCCTGTGATCGGGTGCCAGTGCGCCACCTGCCGCAGTGCCGACCCTCGCGACGCGCGTACCCGTTGCAGTGTGCTGCTTGGCCTGCCGGGCGGCCACCTGCTCATCGACACGCCTCCCGAACTGCGCATACAGTTGCTCCGCGAGCGAATTGGCCGGATCGACGCGGTGGCCTATACGCACGAACATGCCGATCACATGTTCGGGCTGGACGATTTGCGTATCTTCCCGAAATACCTGGGACACGATCTGCCGGTCTTCTGCAACGCCGCAACCGAAAAGCGCATCCTGCACTTGGCCGACTATGCCTTTGCCGCGGCCGCCCGCCAGTGGCCGGCCGGCGGCGTGCCGCGGCTCGACCTTCGACGCATCGATACGGCGCCGTTCGAGGCGCTGGGAACGACCATCCAACCCATCGCCCTGGCACATGGGCAGATGACCGTGCTCGGGTTCCGCGTGGGCGGTTTGGCCTACTGCACCGACACCAGCGGCATTCCACCTGAAAGCCGGCCATCGCTGGCCGATCTCGACGTGCTCATTCTCGACTGCCTCCGACACCGTCCGCACCCAACCCACCTGAGCCTCGACGAAGCCGTTGCCACGGCGCGCCTGCTCGGCGCCCGCCGGACCCTGTTCACCCACCTCGCCCACGACCTGAAGCACGATGAGGTCAGCGCGAGCCTGCCCGCAGGCATGGAACTCGCCTACGACGGGCTTCGCGTGGGGTTGTGACGCAGCCAAGATTTTCCGCTAACTTGTCAAAAATCTGTCTATTGACAAGCCGCGGGCCGATAGGATACGCTATTTCTTAGGATATTAGCGTATCTTGTTGTTTTCGTAACCCGATTCGCCAAAGGGATTTGCGCCATGAGGAGGCCGGAATTGCCCCCTGACTTCCGCGAACTGCTCGATCAGGAACTCGCTTCCGGTTCTTTGCCCCGCGTACTGGAGCATTCGCGAAGCGGCCTGGCTCGGGGAAAGTATCTGCACTGGGACAAAGTGCGGTACCATACCCCCCCAGGGGGCCTTTCTCACCGATCTTGGTGGCTGGGGCTGAAGTTGGCCAGAAACAGTCTGTATAAGCGCGTGCCCCTTGCCGACGTTCGGGGGTACCCATTCCAGTACGTGCTCGCCCCGCCCATCCCCGAGTATCTGCACGAAATCGATCTCGGCGCCGGAGGACTCATTCAGATGCCGGAGCCGATCACCAATCCCGATACCCGAAACAGGTACTATGTCAGTTCGCTTATCGAGGAGGCGACCCGTTCAAGTCAATTGGAGGGTGCGCCGACGACCCGGAAGATCGCCAGCGAGATGATCCGTAGCGGCCGAAAGCCGGCCGACCAGGGAGAATACATGATTCTCAACAATTA
Source organism: Planctomycetales bacterium (assembly GCA_007127495.1). Lineage (GTDB taxonomy): Bacteria > Planctomycetota > Planctomycetia > Pirellulales > Thermoguttaceae > PWXP01. Next base: position 2,135 of record SKZG01000192.1, on the reverse strand, counting down.
TCGGACCATGCAGCGCATCGGGCAACTGAAAAAGGACCGTCTTTCCAAGGACCTGTTGCTTGAACTCCACCGGCTGATCACCAAGGGCACGCTCGAGAATCCAGCGGCCGAAGGACGGTTTCGAACTCCCGATGAGCGCCGCGTCGTGGGCGACCCGTACGGCGACGTGTTCCACGAACCGCCGGACGCGGAACGTCTAGAGGATCGGTTGCGGGCTATGTGCGATTTCGGCAACGGAACGACGCCTAAACATTTCGTCCATCCGGTGATCCGTTCGATCATGCTGCACTTCTGGCTCGCATACGACCACCCGTTCGTCGACGGCAATGGTCGGACCGCGAGGGCCTTATTCTACTGGTCGATGCTGCGTCACGGGTACTGGCTGTGCGAGTTTCTTTCGATCTCCAGTATTATCATCAAGGCTCCGGCGCAGTATTACCGAGCCTTCCTGTACACGGAAACCGACGACAACGACCTGACCTATTTCCTAACCTACCATGTGAAGGTGTTGCGGCGTGCCGTTCGCGAGCTGCACGAGTACATCCAGCGCAAGACGCAGCAATTGGAAGCCTTGGAAACGTTCGTCCGCGCAAGTGCCGAGTTGAATCACAGGCAACGCGCGCTGTTGAGTCATGCGCTTCGACACCCAACGTATCGCTATACCATCGAGTCGCACAGCACGAGCCACAAGGTGGTGCCCCAAACGGCTCGCATGGACCTGCACGACCTGTGCCAACGAGGCCTGCTGATCGGCACGAAGATCAAGAAGCGCTGGTATTTCGCGCCGGCCCCCGACCTTGAAGCGAAACTTCGCAATCCGTTGTGACCCGAGCACAGCCGGCCGGCACGACAATGGCCCTGGCCGTGTGCCTTGGGGCGCGATCACGGAAGCGGCGGCGGCGCGAACTCGACCCCCTTCCATTCCGCCAAGATGCGAAGGTACCGATACGGATCGCTCCACGAGGACGACGGCTCGACGATGGTCGTCTCGGGCCATTCGTTGAAACTGGTTACGAGGATGGCGTCGGCTCCCGCGTCGGTGGCCGCCCGCAGGTAGCCGCGCAGCGTGGCCCCCTCGTCGCGCGGTATGACGAAGTAGTCGTTCGGCCGGAATCCGCTGTTGTCGTGCCCAGGGTGGACCGGCAAGAACACCTGCCTGCCCGCCGCCCGGCCCTGTCGCACCAGCCGGGCAACTACTGGTTCCGTGTGGCCGCGGTCCAGGCCAACGGCCAGGCGACGGGGCACGAGGTGTCGCTGCCTATTCAGGTGGTCGTACCGCATTATCTTCGGGTCGAGTTCTGGGCGGTCTCGTCGGCCCTCGTCGTTGCGGTTGCCGTGGCAATGGGCCGGATCGCCGTCCAGCGCCGCATGCAACGCCGCATCGCCGAGATCGAGCACGAGCAGGCGCTCGATCGGGAGCGGGCGCGGATCGCGCGGGATTTGCACGACGAAATCGGCGCCGGCCTGACGGAAATCGCGATGCAAAGCGGCTGGGTGCGCCACGACATTGCCGGCACGAACCTGCCCGACGCGCAGATCATCATGCTGACGGTGTACCAGGACCCGGACACCATCTTTCAGGCCTTGGCCGCCGGGGCCCACGGCTACCTGGTCAAGCCGGTCATGCCGGAACGACTCCTGGAGGCCATTCGCGAACTCCGGGCAGGCGGCGTCCCGATGAGCCGGACCATCGCCCGCAAGGTGATCGACGCCTGCCGCCAGCCTGTTCCGACGTCGGCGGTGGGCATGGCGGTCGAGGAGGCCAGCTTGGGGCCGCGGGAACAGGAGGTGCTCGATTTCCTGGTGGCCGGCTACTCGTACAAGGAGATCGCCGGCGAGCTGGACATCAAGGTTTCCACGGTGGGCACCTATGTGAAGCGGATTTACGAGAAGCTCCACGTTTGCAGCCGCCGCGAGATCCTCGCCCGCTATCGAACCACGCCCGACCCTTCCGGCCATTAGACGGCCCCACTTGCGGTGCGCGTCGAGGCGACGTCGTTGCGCAAAAGCCGTAACGATTGCGCAGGCTAACCCTCACGGGGCAATTAGCGGAATCCCGCCACGTCCTTGACATTTCATGTTTCCTCGTCTATGCTTATCCTGAAGATCCCGAACGGATCGAAAACGTGAAGCAG
>SKZG01000405.1 GCA_007127495.1 Planctomycetales bacterium | reverse complement strand
TGACCGAGATCCGCGAAACGCTTCGCAAACACGGAGCGATTCTGCCAAGGGAGGGGTGACCAGTACGGAGTACGGAGTGTTGCGTACGAACACCAGCAACTAGCAACCATCCACCTGGCCTGTTTTTCCGCCTTGCAATCCGGCTTCGGATCTGGTAGTGTCGGGCAAGTGGACATGGGTATAGGTTGCTTCCGGGCCAACCGGAATAGAGCCTTGCGACGCGTCGTGCTTAGCACCAATGGGGGGTCGAAAGTGGAAAACGGGAAAATTGACACCCAAAAAACCGGCGTCGATCGTAACGTTGCGAAATGCTATCACGCTATCATTATCGCAAGGTTACGATCAAACCCTGTTTCTCAGCAACCGCTCTAGCATAAACAGCCCAATCCGTTTACACTGCACATACTGTGTGAAACCTAATGCGTCGATCGTAAGGAGGTTCTTGTGGTACGTGCTGTTCTTATGCTGTTGGCCGCAAGCGGGCCATTGCTTCTGAAGGATTCCCCCGCGAGGGCTGATGCTCCCCCGCGAAGCGAGCTACTCCTGCCCGCCACAACCGTCGCCTTTGCGGCTGTGGAAGATTATGAGCAGTTGCGCGACCATTGGAATCAGACGCAGTTTGGCAAACTGATGGCCGATCCTGTGATGGAACCGTTTGCCGAGGACATGCGCAGGCAAATGCAGCAGCGCTGGTCGCGGCTGGCCGATCGGCTCGGGCTGACGCTGGAGGACCTCGAAGGCGTTCCGTCGGGCGAAATTGCCGTCGCGGCGATTCAACCCAGCCGCAAAGAGGCCGCCGTGGCCATGCTCGTCGACGTGACCGGAAATGTCCCTGAGGCGCAGCAGCTCCTCGAAACCGTGAGAACCAATCTGCTGCGCGACGGCGCGAAGCAGCAAACATTCGAAGTGTTGGACACCACGGTGATCGTCTTTGAACTACCCGAGCAGCCCGCCGATGCTGAGGGGCGTGCCGTTCCGGGCGAGGGCGCGGAGCGACCGGATACGCCGCCCGCCCCGCGCCGGGCCATTTACTTTCTGACCGGCAACCTGTTGGGCGTTTCGGACAATCTGGAGGTGATTCGAGGCATTCTATCGCAAATCCGTGACTCCGAAGGCGAAACGTTGTCCGACGTACCCTCCTTCCAGGCCGTGATGGCCCGGTGCGCGAAGGACGCCGGGCGCGATCGAGCCCAGTTCCGCTGGTATCTGAAACCGATCCCTTATGCTGAGACGGCGCGTATCGCCTCGCCGCCCGCCGAGCCGCGCCGCGGAAAAGACATGCTCGACGTCTTCCGGGAGCAGGGTTTCACGGGGATACGCGGCCTGGGCGGCTACGTCGATTTTGCCGTCGAGGGGCACGAGTTGATCCACCGCACCGCGGTCGACGCGCCGCCGCCCTACACAAGGGCCATGCAAATGCTTTCCTTCCCCAACGCCACCGAATTCACCCCGCAGCCGTGGGTACCCAGCGAATTGGCAACCTACACCACGCTGTACTGCGATATCCAGAACGTATTCGACCATTTCGGCCCCCTTTTCGACGAGTTGTTCGGCGGGGTCGTGTTCCTGTTTGCCGTCTCGTTGGAACACCAAGGGAACCTCGCTGCCGGCGAACTCTCGGGACCATTGCGGGAGGGCTTTGCCGATTTCGGCATCGAACTGCCCGCCAAAGTGCCCGTTCGGGAAATGGAGCCCGACCAGGCCTGGGAACTTTCGTACGACGCAGAGGTCTTCATCGTCCGAAGAATGGGCGGCGAACTGCGAGCGTATCAGAAGCAGGTGGGGCTCTGGGAAGACGTGTTGGAGGGGCTCAAAGAAGATCCCAAAGGCCCACAACTCGACTTGCGTAAAGAGCTGATCGACCACCTCGGACCGCGCGTTTCCATCCTGAGCGATTTCCAGCTCCCCATTTCGCCAACCAGCGAGCGGCTGCTGTTCGCCATCGAAACCGGCGATCCGGAACAAGTGGCCGGGGCCATTGCCAAGTCGATGGAGAACGACCCGGCCGCCCGGCCCCTGGAAATCAACGGATACCAGGTGTGGGAACTCGTCGAGGAGGAGCCGGACGATATTCGCGTGCCGGAGGTGCGGCTGGGCGACGGCCCCGCCATGCCGCCGTTGACCAGCCCGTTGAGGCCCGAATTGGACGACGACCTGGAACTGGAGGAAGAGCAACGTCTGTTGCCCCACGCGGCCGTGACCGTGGCGAAGGGACACCTGCTGGTCGCCTCGCACCTGGACTTTCTGAGGAAGATCCTGGAACCCGACGACACGTTCCGCCCGCTCAGCCGCGACATCGACTATCGTGTGGTCGAGGCGGCCGTTGAAGAAATGGGCATCGAAGAGCGATGTGCCCAGGTTTTCTCGCGGACCGATGAAGAGTATCGGCCCACCTACGAATTGATCCGTGCAGGCAAGATGCCGGAAAGCGAAACGCTCCTGGCGCGCATCCTCAACGCCGTGCTGGGCACGGGGCGAAGGCACGAACCCCGCCCGCAGCAGATCGACGGTTCGAAACTGCCCGAGTTCGAAGTGGTGCGCAGGTATCTGGGCCCCGCGGCCACAGTGTTCACCAGTGAGGCGGACGGCTGGTTTATCAAGGGTGCGATGCTGACCAAAGGGACGCAGTAAGGCAAGATCCGGGTGTCAACGGGCCGCATGCAAGGCGCGAAAAGAGCGTCAACCTGCCGGCCGCGTCCCGCCGAAACACCCAGCCGATGCGCTGGAGCCGAATCATGACCCGACTTGCACGTTTCCATTGTATCGTCGCACTACTGGCGTCGATTATTGCACCCGTCACCTTGGCCGCAGAACCCGAGTTCGGCTATCCGCCGAAAATCACCCTGGAAGAAGTCCGCCAGTGGATCGACAAGGCCGAGCTGAGCCGCCCGCGGCTGCTGGCCGGCCCAGAAGATCTGGCGGCGCTGCGCCGTTCGCTTGAAACCGATCCGCTGCGCCGCGCGCTGGCCGACGGCGTGCTGCGCGAGGCGCGGCTGATATTGGACATTCCGCCGATCGAGCGACAGTTGCAGGGGCGGCGGCTGCTGGGCGAGTCGCGCCGGTGTGTAAAGCGGGTGGTGACGCTGGCGATGGCGTACCAACTGTCGGGTGAGGAGGCGTTCGCCGAGCGGGCACGGCAGGAGATGCTGGCCGCCGCGCGCTTCTCCGACTGGAACCCGAGCCACTTCCTCGACGTGGCCGAGATGACCTTCGCCCTGGCCATCGGCTACGACTGGCTGTACGAGCAGCTCGACGAGGACGCCCGCGAGGAAATCCGCACGGCGATTGTCGAAAAGGGCGTGGCGTTGGCATTCGAGGAGGGGCGGCGGCACTGGTGGATCCGCGCGCGGAACAACTGGGGGCAGGTGTGCCACGCCGGGCTGACCGCCGGGGCGCTGGCCGTCCTGGAGCACCATCCCAACCTGGCCGCGAAAACCGTCCACAGCGCGCTGGAGAACGTGACCCACTCGATGGCCGTGTACGCCCCAAAAGGCGCGTACCCGGAAGGCCCCGCCTATTGGGTTTACGGAACCAACTTCAACGTGCTGCTGATCGGCGCGCTGGAAAGCGTGCTGGGCAGCGACTTCGGCCTGACCCGAGCGCCGGGGTTCAACGAGACGGGGCAGTATCTGAGCTTGACGACCGGGCCTTCGGGGCTGTACTTCAACTACGCCGACGGCGGGTCGGGCCGCCGCGCCGACGCCGCCCTGTTCTGGTTCGCCGGCCGCTACGGCCAGCCCGATTGGTTGCTGGGCGAGCCCGACCGCGTACGCATGGCGGCCGCCGGAATGGACCGCCGTTCGGCCGCCGGCGGCAGCAACCGGCTGCTGCCGCTGGCCCTGCTTTGGATGGACGGCGTCGAGGAGGCCCCGGCCGTCGACATGCCGCTGCATTGGCAAAGCGAATGCGGCACACCGGTGGCGGTGCACCGCACCAGTTGGGCCGACCCGGCCGCCACGTACTTCGGTCTGAAGGCCGGTTCGCCCTCGGGGCCGCACGGGCACATGGACGTCGGCTCGTTCGTCCTCGATGCCGATGGGGTCCGATGGGCCGTCGACCTGGGCGCCGAGGGCTACCACCGCATCGAATCGCGCGGCATGAACTTCTGGAGTTCCGCCCAGGACTCCGACCGCTGGAAAGTGTTTCGTCAGAACAACCTGTCGCACAATACGCTGGTCATCGACGGGCAACTCCAGCGGGCGGCGGGCCATGCCAAGATCATCCGCTTCTCGGACGATCCGGCCTTCCCGTGCTCGGTGGTCGATATGGGCCCGGTGTACGACGGACAGGCCGAAACAGCGCGGCGCGGCATGGCACTGCTGCCTTCCGGCGAGGTGCTCATTCGAGACGAGCTGACCGGCCTGAAGCCGGGCAGCCGGGTGCGCTGGGGCATGGTCAGCCCGGGCACGCCCGGCGAGGCCGGCGCGGCGAAAATTAAGCTTTCCCAACGCGACGCGCACCTGACGTTGCGGATCGTCACTCCATCCGACTCAGCATGGCAAACCGTCGATACGGCCGCGCCGCGCAACGAGTGGGACTCGCCCAACCCCGGCACCCGCATGGTGGCTTTTGAGGCTGTCGCGTCCCCCTCGGGCGAACTGGCGCTCGTTGTGCTGGTCACCCCAGGAAGTTGCGAGGACTCAGCCCGAGCCACGCTGCAACTGAAGCCCTTGGCGGAATGGGGAAAGGGCGGCAACTCTCAGCGGGCTATCCGGAAACTCCCCTCTCCCTCTGGGAGAGGGGTTGGGGGTGAGGGGCAACAACTTTTGTCAGTCAACCAGGGTCATATGTCTGCATGTCGGGCTAACTACTCTTTGGGTATCAACCCG
>SKZG01000259.1 GCA_007127495.1 Planctomycetales bacterium | reverse complement strand
GCACGGCGCACGGTGACCCTGGCGTCGGGCAATACGCTAAAGTATGACCTGCTGTCTCTGAATGTCGGAAGCGAAGTTCACCCCCGCGGCATCGCCGGCGCCCGGCAGTACGCCACCGCAGTCAAACCGATCAGTAACCTTTGGCGGCTGCGCGAGGAACTCCAGCGGCGGTTCCGGCATCCGGCATCGCAGACGGTCCGCGTTGTCGTGGTTGGCGGAGGTCCGACCGGTTGCGAGGTGGCTGCCTGCATCGACTCCCTGGCTCGCCGCCGAGGCGCCCAGGTGGAACTGACGCTTGTTTCCCGCGGCGACCGGCTGTTGGCCGGCCTGCCCGCCGGGGCGTCGCGGCGCATGACCGTCGCCCTGGCCCGCCGGGGGATTGCCGTCGTTCTTTCGACGTCCGTGCAGGAAATCGAGGACGGCGCCGTCGTGGGAGGCGACGGCCGTCGGTGGGACGCCGAACTGGTCGTACTTGCCACGGGCCTCGCTGCCCATTCCACCGTGCGGCGGATGGAGCTTCCGGCAAGTGCCGACGGCCTTCGCGTGCGGGCAACGCTCCAGTCAGTCGCTGACGAGCGGGTCTTCGCAGCAGGCGATTGCGCCAGCCTCGAAGGGCATCGCTTGCCGAAGCTGGGCGTGTTCGGCGTGCGCCAAGGGCCCGTCGTGCTACACAATCTTGGTGCCCTACTGCATGGGACCGAACTCCGGCCGTACCATCCTCAGCGGCGCTATCTGATGATCCTGAACCTTGGTTGCGGGCGGGCCTTGGCCGTTTATGGCTCCGCCCATTGGCTCGGCCGATTGAGCTTCTGGCTCAAAGACCGCATTGACCGCCGATTCCTGCGGCAGTACCCCCAGCCGGCCGATTGAAACGGCGTGCTCCCAGCGATCCGCGACGTCTGCCTGCTCTTGCCCGTACAGAGCTAGCCGCGAGTGCAGTTCGTGCATCGCACCTTGTGCGACAGAATGGCAGCTCGCCCCGCCATTCTGACGCAGGCTGTTCTGTTCGCGCGCCCACGGCAACACGATTCCGCCCCTCGAACGCCGATCGGTATGCCAATTGCAACTCTGGGAGGCAACCCGGGCTGAGCCGGGCAAGACGGTGAACTACGGTAGTTTGGGCTCTTCCGTTTTCAGATGCCGGACAGCCTTTGTTTCAGGGACGTCACACGCCGTGTGCCTACTACACTAAAGCGGCCTGCACCAAGAAACGGAAGAGCCGTGGTTTTCACAAATCGAGGAGCGAGGTGTGAACGCACGCAAGAATTCGAAATCGATGGATGAATCGTCCCCGCCGCCGCTCGCTACCCCCTGGGCCCTGGAATATGCCGAGTGGAATCCCGAAAAACAGCCGCTCCGCGAGGCGCTGTGTACGCTGGGCAACGGGCACTTCGCTACCCGCGGCGCGGCCGACGAGGCGTGCGCCGGCGGCCCGCACTATCCGGGTACGTACCTGGCCGGTGGTTACAATCGGCTGGAAAGCGAAGTTGCCGGCCGGCTGATTGCCAATGAGGACCTCGTCAATTGGCCGAACTGGCTGCTGCTGACCTTTCGGCACCAGGGGGGCGAATGGTTCGATTTAGGACATATTGAGGTTCTGGCGTTCCATCAGACCTTGGACATCCGCGAGGGGGTGCTTCGGCGGACCGTTCGTTTTCGCGATGCCGAAGGGCGCGAGTCCACGCTCAGGTCGCGCCGGCTCATTCACATCACCCTCGAAAACGTCGCCGCCATCGAATGGTCCTTGACTCCTGAAAACTGGTCGGGCCCCATTGAAATCCGTTCGGTGCTCGACGGGACGGTCATCAACGACGGCGTTGCCCGCTATCGGGACCTCGAAAGCCAGCACCTTCGCCCGCTGGAACAAGGCCGCGTGGGTGATGACGGCATCTATTTGGCGGTCGAGACCGTGCAGTCGCGCCTCCGCATGGCCCAGGCCGCTCGAAACCATTTGTACTTCGACAACGGGCACCGGCCGGCAACGGAAAGAAGGACCGAAGACCGACCGGGATGGATCGGGCAGACTATCTCCTGCTGGTGCGAGGAGAAGCGAACGCTTCGGGTGGAAAAGGTGGTCACGATATACACTTCGCACGATCGTGCGATCAGTGAACCTGTGGAGCAGGCCTGCCGGGAGGTGGTCCGGTTGCCCCGTTTCAAGGAGCTTCACCAAAGCCACGTGCTGCGGTGGCTCCACCTTTGGAAACGTTGCGACGTCAACCTGGGAAACGAGGTGCGTGCGCAGAGCATCCTACGGGCACATATTTTCCACCTTTTGCAAACGGTTTCGGTGAGCACGATCGATCGTGACGTCGGCGTGCCGTCGCGCGGCCTGCACGGCGAGGCATATCGGGGCCACATTTTCTGGGATGAGTTGTTCATTTTCCCATACCTGAATCTGCGGCTGCCGGAGCTGACCCGCACGCTGCTTATGTATCGCTACCGGCGCCTCCCCGAGGCGCGCATCGCGGCACACGACGCCGGCTACGAGGGCGCCATGTATCCGTGGCAAAGCGGAAGCGACGGTCGCGAGGAAAGCCAAGTAGTCCATCTCAACCCGCGTTCCGGCCGTTGGATACCCGACGACACCTACCGCCAGCGGCATGTCAACGCAGCCATTGCGTACAACGTGTGGCAGTACTACCAGGCCACGGCCGACTGCGAGTTTCTCGCCTTCTATGGGGCGGAAATGATCCTGGAAATCGCCCGGTTCTGGGCAAGCATGGCCCACTACAATGCGGGACGGGACCGCTTCGAGATCCACGAGGTGGTCGGCCCGGACGAATTCCACACGCACGAGCCCGGACGCGACCAGCCTGGCCTGCGCAACAACGCCTATACGAACGTGTTCGCCTCCTGGGTGCTCGACTGCGCCGGCCGGGTTCTCGACCTGCTGAGCGAGGAACGCCGACGCGAACTGAGCGAAGACCTGGGATTGTCCGACGAAGACGTCGTCCGTTGGAAACGCGTGGCCGAGAGGATGTTCGTTCCCATGCATCCTGACGGCATCATTAGCCAGTTCGAGGGCTACGAGCAGCTCGAAGAGTTCGATTGGGACGGTTATCGGCAAAAGCACGGCGACATCCAACGCCTTGACCGCATTCTCGAGGCCGAGGGTGACGACGTCAATCGGTACAAGGCAAGCAAGCAGGCCGACGTGCTGATGCTTTTCTACCTGTTTTCGGCGGAGGAGTTGCAGGCTCGCTTCGCGCGTATGAAGTACGAGTTCCACTCCGACTGGATCACCAAAAATATCGATTACTACAACCAGCGCACCTCGCACGGGTCAACGCTCAGCCGCGTGGTCCACTCGTGGGTATTGGCGCGTTCCGATCGCGAACGGTCCTGGCGGCTTTTTGAGCATGCGCTGGACAGCGACGTGGCCGACATCCAGGGAGGTACGACCTCCGAGGGCATTCACCTGGGCGCCATGGCCGGCACGGTGGACCTGGTTCAGCGTTGCTACACGGGAATCGAAATGCGCGACGACGTGCTGTGGATCAACCCATGTTTACCCGATCGGCTGAGCGACGTCCACTTCCGGCTGCGATACCGGAATAATTGGATTGCCGTAGAACTGGCTCCCGACAAGTTGCGTCTGGAAGTCGCCCGCAGCCGCAACGAGCCCGTGAGGATCGGCATTCACGGCGAGGTTCACGAAGTCCGGCAGGGCGAGGTGCTGGAATTCGCGCTCGAAAGCCACGTGTGAAGGCGTGCGGCGCGCCTTACTTTGTAGCGGCACGGCGCAAGCCGTCCGTTATTACGGTCGGAAAACCGGGCGGCTCGCGCCGCTCCGCTAACAAAATGTCATGCGGGGCAGCGGCCTCTCAATAGCGCAGCACCGCAGCGACCGGCTCGCAAGTCGGCATTTCGCTTGAAGGCCAGGCGAATACATCGGCGCTCTGTTGCAAAGCCATGGTGGCGGCCAAGTTGACCAGTTCGTGGTCGCCGGGCTTCGGCTGTCCGTGAAGTTCAGCGTTTCCCACGTTGGGATCGAACCGGCCCCACTGCTCCGTGTCGCGGGCAACCATGAGTGCCGCAATGCGCCCTTGAGAACCCGCCCACAGGACGTCTTCCAAGCGGTCGGCCCCATTTCCCTGGGCGACGGCCTGGTGATACGCGTCGATCGTGCGTCGCTGCGACTGCTTCAGCTTCGGCTCGATAAGGTCCCAGGCGCGCCGGGATAGCTGTTCCGGGCGCGCGTCGTCCGGATTGCCCGCAATATTTTCCTCAACTGGCGTATGCCATTCTGTCGCACCCGACAGCCAAGATGTCGCACGCAACGACTGTCGCACGTCGGACGCCCGACATCCGACGCGGCCCTTGCAGTACGTGCTTTGATAAGTGGGCGTACCCATTCGCGAACTGGGCAGCCCGCTAGCCAATTACGGTATGCAATATGCTGTGCTGTTAGGTGGCAAAACGTCGGCGGGGTGGGTAACCGCTCAAGGCTGGCGAAGGGCCACCTCGCAGCCCGTCCAACGATCAGGAGGCTCCCATGTTGATTGCTACAAGTAGAATGCTTGGCTGCTCGATCGAAGGGCCCGACGGCGGGCACGGTACGCTCAAGGACGTCTTGTTCGACCGAGAAACTTGGATCGTGCGTTACCTCGACGTCGATACCGGCGGCTGGTTGTCGGGCCGGCGCGTACTGCTCGCCCCGGAAGTGGTTCAATCGGCTGACTACGTTGCGCAACGGCTCGGAACCCGCTTGACTCGCGAGCAGATGGAAAACTCGCCGCCATTGGAAAGCGACATGCCCATCTCGCGCAGAAAAGAGATCGAAATGGCCCAATACTTCGCCTGGGAAGCCTATTGGGCGAATCTCGAGTGGACGCGAGGCAAGGTCGGGCCGGAGGGCGATCCGAACCTGCACAGCATCGAGGCGGTTTCGGGATACCGGATTGCGGCCACGGACGGCGATATTGGGCACGTGGACGACTTCATCGTCGACGATGCCGCTCTGGATTCCAATCCCTGGGAAATTCGCTACCTGGTGGCCGATACGCAGAACTGGTTACCCGGACCCCACGTGCTCATTCCTCCGGTATGGGCTGAATCGATCGATTGGGAAGCGCGCCATATCCACGTCAACATGTCTCGCGAAACGATCGCAAACTCGCCCGGGTACGACCCCGCTACACCTATCAACCGCGAATACGAGGAGATGTTCTTCGACTATTACGGTCGGCCCGTCTACTGGCGACCGGCTGAGCATCACGCCTAAACGCCACGGAGCAAGGAGCGAAAGGTTCCACCTACTGACGTTGTGAGCCTACTGACGTTGTCAGCCTGTTCCTCTCACGTTTGCCAGCGGCGGAGCTTCCGTTGGAGCGTCCGCACGGAAATGCCGAGCGACCTGGCCGCTTGTGTGCGGTTGCCTTCGTGAACGTCCAATGCGTGCAGCACGGCCGCGCGCTCCAACCTGGCCAACGTGGCAACCTCCTCAGAAGACCGGGATTCCGGGAAACCAGCCCTGCCTCCGGCAAGCGTGATACGGAGGCGGTCGGCGCTGAGTGTTGAGGTCTCGCCGGTGAGCATCATGCCTTCCAGGCAGTCGCGAAGCTGCACGACGTTGCCGGGCCATGGGTGGGCGAGCGCAGCCTGCACCAAGTCGGGTTCGACCAATGGCACCGTCTTAGCACGGTTGGCACATAGGGCGATTAATAGTTCCTGGATCAACTCGGGAAGGTCCTCACGCCGTTCCCGCAAGGGTGGCATGTGAATGGCCACGACGCCGATCCGGTAGTGCAAGTCTTCCCGCAGTCCCCCCCGCCATACGCTCTCGGCCGGATCGAGCCGGGTCGTTGCCATCAGCCGAAAGTCGAGGGGCTGTTGGCCGGCACCGGCTCGGGCGAAACTATCGCGCCCCTCCGCCGCCGCAAGCAGCTTTGCCTGGGCGGTGGCGGGTAGGTCGGTAATCTCGTCGATCAGGCACGTCCCTCCTTCGGCCTCGCTCAAACGGCCTGGCTCTCGCTCGTTGCCGAACAGCTCGTCTTCCAGCGATCGGCCGTCTGTCGCGTCGAGGTCGGTGGGGCGAAAGACCACCAGCGGAGCGCCTTCGCGACGGCTCCGCCGGTGAATCACTTCAGCCATAAACTTCTTTCCAGTACCTGCTTCGCCCCAGATGACCACCGGACAGTCGGCCTGGGCCGCCCGCTGCATGCGCCGAACCACCTCGCGCATCGCTGTCGACTCGCAGATAACTCGCATGTTTCGCTGGCTCTTGGCGATTACGGGGTAATCGCACGAAGGAGGTTACGAATCGGCTGGCCCGGCACATACACCGTCGACCGAACGATGACCGGTGATGCCGCGGGCGCGACTGTGATGGGGCTGTGAACTACCGCGGGCGCTGGGGCCACCGGAACCACGGGCCGATGCACCACGACCGGCGCCGGGGCCACCGGAACCACGGGCCGATGCACCACGACCGGGGCTGGGGCCACCGGAACCACGGGCCGATGCACCACCGCCGGGGCTGGGGCCACCGGAACCACGGGCCGATGCACCACGACCGGCGCTGGGGCCACCGGAACCACGGGCCGATGCACCACCGCCGGGGCCGGGGCCACCGGGACCACGGGCCGATGCACCACCGCCGGGGTTGGGGCTATCACGTACTGTGCGCACGCCCATGCCGCTGGCAGAACGACAACGAGGCATGCCATCAAGGCAATCATTCTCGTATTCATGATCTTCTCCTTCATCTGAAGGTCACCAAACGGGCGTTATAAGCGCCCTCCGGACAAAACCACTGCAAAATGCATACCGCAATGCACCGTCTTTGCGCAAGCATGCCGTCCACTTAGTGTCCTTCGGGGGTTGACCGTCGCGGTCGCGAGCGCTGAAAGCTATCATCCGATTTCACGTCGTCGTGAGGGCTCCGCGGGCTCTGGTTTGCCAAAAGTCGCTACGTCAGACCGGCCAATTTACCAGAATACATTGCGACAGGCTGTCGTGCTCATATCGCGGCACGAGGGTACGGTCGTAGCCGCACGTGTGTGTCGTAGCCACATGACTTGACTTTTGCGACTGACGTTCATAGAGTGATTGCGCGGCTGCTTCACCGACTAGCTCGCTTCCTTGCCAAGCGCCCATCGGACGGCCATTTGGGTCAACTCGGCGGCGGTTTCGACGTTCAGCTTTTCTTTGATCCGCTGGCGGTGCGTCTCGACCGTGTGCGGGCTGAGGTGCAACTGCTTGGCAATCTCACTGGTGGTCCGCCCGTTGCCGATGTGCCGGAACACTTCGAGTTCGCGGTTTGACAGGGCCTCGATAGGCGACTGCCGCAAGTTCCGGTGTCCGCCTACTGCCTGGCCAAGTAGGTGCTGGGCCATTTCTTCCGAAAGATAGATCTGACCCTCTCGGACACGGCGAATGGCCTCGACGATCCGCCCGGTAGTATGCTCCTTGTTGATGTAGCCCAGCGCGCCGGCGTTGAGTGCCCGCTCGGCATAGATCTTGTCGGGATACACCGACCACACCAGGACGGCGGTCGCCTCCCGTTGCGCCTTGATCCGGCGGACGAGTTCCAGTCCGTCGCTTTTTTTCAATTGGATGTCAACGACCGCCACGTCGGGCCGGACGTCCTCGAGCAGTGCCATGGCTTCGGCCAGGTCGGCCGCTTCGCCGCACACGGCCATGTCGGCCTGATTCGCAATGCGCGCGGAAAGTCCCTCGCGGACCGCGGGATGATCGTCGACAATCAAGACTTGAGTCACCATGGTGTCGGTTCCTAGGTAGTGGACTTCGGCAGTCGGCAGGCCAAGCGAACTCCCCCGATCAGGCCGGCACGATGACGCATAATGCGCAATCCCACGCCGTCTGCACGGCTCGCCTCCGGCGGCATACCCGGCCCGTCGTCGCAAATCTCCAGCAGCGCGGCGGTGGAATCGTCACTTCGCAATGAAATGTCCACCCGCGTTGTTTGTGTGCAACGCGTCGAATAGTCCCCAAGGTTCATGATAGGTTCCTTCGGCTGACCGCACACACCTGGAAGCCTTTCCCCAAAAGGTAGCGGTTCACAATGGGGCTGTCCCGTCCGCCTGAAGCCGACAAAACGGCACCTTCCGCCTCGTGAACGGCATAAATATACCAAATCTCAGGAAATGGGCCAGTCCCCCACCGGGCAACGAAGAGGTCACAATGGGGGGCATGATGTGCGCTGTTGAGTGTGGCCGATTCCGCTACGCTGAAATCAAGAAAATTGAGAATTGGCGAAGTTCGCTCCTATGCGACAATTACACCCACGGGCGCGGGACCCCCCAAAGCCTGCACGGCGCGGCCTCGGAAGAGCACAGCCGCGAAACTTCCCCCACCGAAGCATGTAATGGAATCCGCTACGCTGAAACCAAGAAAAATGAGAATTGGCGCGTTTCGCCTATGTGGGATAATACGGTCATCGCTTCAACGGCGCGCAGAACGCTCCATGGAAACCAATCCACTACCCTATCGGAAAGTTAGGAAGAGCCAACCATGCAAACGATAGCCGCAACACGTCCCGCAAAGCCGGTATTCGACAAGCTGATCACCTGTTCCGATCTGATGCTGCCTGTCCTGGATCAAACCAGCCGCGCGGCCAAGGTCGACGCGACGGTGCTGATCACCGGCGAGTCGGGAACGGGCAAGGAACTTATCGCCGAAGCGATCCACGCGAATAGCCCGCGACACAACGGGCCGCTCGTGATCGTCAACATGGCGGCCGTGCCCAGTAATTTGATCGAAAGTGAACTTTTCGGGCACGTGGCAGGTGCTTTTACCGGTTCGACGGGGAAGCGGGTCGGCCGGTTCGAGGCGGCCCAGCGAGGGACGATTGTCATCGACGAAATTGGCGATCTGGCCCTGGAGTGTCAGGCCAAGCTTCTGCGCGTCCTGGAGAACCACTGTGTAACGCCCGTGGGCAGCAACGAGGACCGAAGCCTCGACGTACGCGTCATCGCGGCCACCAACCGGGACCTCGGGAAAATGGTGCGCGACGGCGAGTTCCGCGAGGAACTCTACTACCGGCTGAACGTCGTGGCCATTAAGTTGCCCCCGCTGCGCGACCGCCCGGAGGATGTCGAACCCCTGGTTTACCGCTTCTTGGACGAGTTCGCGGCCACGTATGATCAGCCGCGGCCGGAACCGGACGACGAACTGATGGCGTTTTTGCGGTCGTATCATTGGCCCGGCAACATCCGTCAATTGCGCAACTGTGTGGAAAGTATGTTCGTCCTGGCCGATTCCACGAACCTGACCGTAGAAAACCTGCCCGAAATGGTCGGCAGGCGGAACACCCACGAATCGATTCCCTTCGAGGTCCCCGAAGGCGTGCCCTTGGAGGCGGTCGAGCAGGCCGTGATTAAGCAAACCCTGGACCGCTGGCGCGGCAACCGAACACGAGCGGCCAAGTCGCTCGGCATTTCCGTAAGGACGCTCCAGCGCCGTCTGAAGAACTGGCAGAGGATCAGCGACTGAACCACTCATCAAACGAATTTGGATGATTGCCGCGGGCCCACGTTCGCGGAAATGACGTTTTCATTTACGCACGGCAAAAAAGGCAGGATGCTCATGGATGCCACCCTACTAACGACCGGCAGCGAGTTTCCCTCGGATCGAGTCGTCAAAGATTTTTTCACCCGGTGCGGTTTCCGCGTGGAGATTGCTCTGAACCAGGCGGAATGGCTGGCCAAGACGCGCAAGCTGTCACCGGAAATCGTCGTGGTTGATCTGGACGCTTCGTGGGGCGGCGATGCGGCCGTCAGTGCGTTTTGGTCGGAATTGGCTCGCGGGGCCACGGCCCCTGCTCTCTTTGTCCTCGGCAACGCCCCGCCCTCCGCTTTGTCACGGCGCACCGGTCTGCCGCCGAGCGTTTGCTTTCAGAAGCCGGCGCCGATGGAAAGGCTGTTAGACGCCGTTGGCCTGGCCATGGCGCAATTCGACCTGCACCGCAGGACGGGGTTTGCTCGGTCCATGGGGTGTCAACCCAGCCGGCCCAAAGGCCCGAACACAAAGAGTGCTGCCGGGCTTAGGCAGCGCAACGAGGTGTACTATGCCGCTATCGACTAACACGTTATCGCCACGAAAGCCCTCGGCTGCCCGCCGCCGGAGGGCGGAACCGTTTTATCACCAAGAGGCCCTCGATGACGCCACCATCTCAGAGCTTTCCTCGAAGCAGATTTCCCGAATGACTCAGGGTGAATTGGTGCGCACGGTGCGCGCCGCCCGAATTCCCGCGGGGAAACTCCGGCTGGAGTATTTTGACCGTGCAACTCTGCAGCGCCTTGCCCACCAAGCCCGGCTCTGTTGCCGGCAGCGACTCGGCTGAATTGCAGCTCTTGATTTATGGAGAGAAAAAGGGAGGCACTATGACCCCACGTAGTAACCCATCGCCAAAACAGCCTGCCGCGGCGCAGTATTTGAAGACGGCGCAACCGACCGACCCGGAGCCTGCCGGTTCCTTTGTCACCTATTTCCAGCAGTCCTGCCCGACCTGCGGACGAAAGCTCGTAGTCCAAGTGGAATACCTCGGCCAACGGGTGTTCTGCACCCACTGCCGATCCGCATTCGTTGCCCACGATGCGTCCGATGGGCGGGGGGCACCGAGAAATGGAAAGGTCGATCTTTTGGAACGGGCGGAACGACTTCTTGCCCTATGCGAATTGAACGCTTCGCGCCGGCGAGCCGAGCACGGCGGCCCTGTTCCGGGCCCGCCGCGAATACGTTCCACAACCTTCACGCTCCTAAGGAAACCACTCCGTGGATGACACGGCCCATGAGGTTCGCAACCTTTCTCCCCCGACGGTAGCCGACGATCGCCGCATCCAAAGCGAAGTCGCTCGCGCTTTGCACGCCACGGGGCGCTTTGCGGCCGGCGGGGTCGACATTCATGCCGCCAACGGCTTGGTCCGGTTGCAGGGCCGCGTGCGGAGTTACTTCCACAAGCAGGTGGCCCAAGCGGCGGCCACCGCGGTGCTCGGTGAGTGCCAATTGGTTAACGAAATCGAGGTGGATCGGCCTGGCCCACGCCTTCAGTAATGGCACGCCGCTACAATCGCGACCCGTTGGGCCATGCCGGCGCCGTCACAAGTGGCGACGGCGCCTTCACAGCCGGCGACCCTCGGCCAGATGTTCCCGAAACCAACGGGCCGCCAGCCGGACACAGTGCTCCAACTTGCCCGGCTCCTCGAAAAGATGCGTGGCACCGGGAACGATTTTGACAGTGTGTTCACACTGCATGCGGTCAGCGGCGTCGCGGTTCGTCTCAATCACCGGCGTGTCTTCACCTCCCACGATCAACAGCGTCGGGGCTTGGACCTTCGGCAGCGCGTCGGACGCCATGTCGGGCCGGCCGCCTCGAGAAACCACGGCCTGGATCAGCGTTGGACGCTCCGCGGCTGTCATCAGGGCCGCCGCCGCACCCGTGCTGGCGCCGAACAGGCCGTAGGCCAGTTCTTCGGTCGGGTAGTATTGCGCCAGCCAGTCGACGGCGCCGGTCATCCGCTCGGCCAGCAGCGGAATGTTGAAACGCAACTCGCGCGTCTGCTCGTCGATGGCGTTCTCGTCGGGCGTCAATAGGTCGAACAGCAGTGTGGCCAACCCCAAATCGTTCAGCCGCTCGGCAACGAACCGGTTCCGGGGGCTTTTCCGGCTGCTGCCACTGCCGTGGGCGAAGACCACCAGTTTGCGCGTTTGCGGCGGCATGGCCAGATCGCCGGGCAGAGTCGTGCTGTTTGCCTGAATGCCGGTTTCCGAATGCTCGACGGCTTGGTACGGACACATGCTTTCACCTTGCTTTCAGTTTTTCCTCGATTTCGGGAAGATATTCCTCACGGAAGTAGGTTTCCAAAACACGTCGCGCATCGTTGAGTTCGAACAAGACCTCGCTTTCGGGCCGGTCCTGAAAATCGGCGATTTCCGCCGGCGCATATCCGTACACCGTGTTGAGTACCAGGGCTTGCCGTTGAATTCGTGGCAGCCGGGAAAGCATCGACTCCGTTTCCGCGTGCTTACGTTCCATGTCCAGGGAATCCCACTGCTCGGCGCCTGGCACGCCGGGTAGCAGGTCCCCGAGGGCGATTGTTTCCGTGCTGCTTGCCCACTCAATCCAACTGTCGCGTTCGGACTCTTGGGGCTCTTCCGACGGCTGCTCCACCGGTTGATCGAGTGAACTCTCCGCCATGGATTCGCATGCCCGGTCAAGCGCATCATCTGCGAGTTGTAACAGCCACAGGTCCAGCGGAAGCTGGGCGGGGCGGCTTGCGAAGCGTTCGTATGCCTGCAAGAGTACGTCATCAAGGACGTCGGACGGGTCGATCTCTCCGACCGCGAGCCGCTGGTCCCGTTCGCGCATCCGCAGTTCCCGGCGGACGTGGGCGGCCAGTGTGCCGATCAGCGGCGCCAGCCAGGCAAAAAAGACGCCGCTGCGCCCCTCGCGGCAACACCGCTCAAGCAGGGGGACGATGCCGTGCAGGCCCTCGCGTCGCACCGTGACCTTCTCAGGGCGTTCTTCCAAGCGATCCATCCGATCCAGTAATTGTGCAATTACGGCATCCATCGCTTCACCGGCGTCGTCGTGGCCGGCTTCGACAACGATGGTTGCGCCCGGTACATGAAGGGCGGTTTGGACGTGCCATTGCGGGGAGCCTTCCTGGCGCGAGGCCACCCATTGCAGCGCCGCCGCTCCGGCTTCCAACGCGTCCAGACGCGGGCGCAGGCGGTCTTGCCGCGCTTGCCAGCAACGGTCCAGATGCTCTTCATCGTCCTTGGTACAACCGAAGTACGCCCAATGCACTTGCATGGCATGGCCTCCTCAATGCTCGAATTACGGCCACAGCGGTTGGATATCTTTCGGCAGGTTGGCTTTGACGTCCCCAATTTCGCCTGCCGTCACATGATTTTGTAGCAAGTTGAAAACGGCTCGCGTCACCTCTTCCGGGTCGCCGTCGACCGCGAGGACGAGGTTCTGCGAAACGCGATTGAGAAACGCCTGCAAGTCGCGTTCCCCGGTCGGAGTCTTGCTGGGATTCCATCCCTCGTAGTAGAAGCCCCGGATCAGCATGGGCAACTGCGCGCCCAGGTCCGTGGCTTCTTCCACGGTCATTCGATCGCGCAGTGCAATCAGCACGGCGCGCAGCATACGGTGTAGCTGCCGCGGATCGTCTCGATGCAACTCGTCATTCAATTCTTTCAACCAGTCCATGGTGACTTGCAACGTGTTCTGAAATGCGGAAATGTCGGTCCATTTCATTGGAATTCTCCTTGTTCGAGTGGTGTTTGCGAACTGCACGCGTCTGACCCAAGCGACGATACCGGGCGGCGCCCCCCAAAGGCCGCTTGAATCCGTCTCGGTCAGGCCCGTGTGAAGAAGGCGAGGCGGCCCGTATGCCTCCCATGCCCTCGCACAACAGACGCCGCAATTTCCGCGCCATGGCTTTGGAACGGCAAATTCGGGCATCCGCAGCAAAAGACGGCGGCTCGGTACGACAACCTGACGGTGCAGCGGCCAAAACGTCGCCACACCGACGAGCATGGGTTGCCCGGCTGGTACGGCGTTTGCTACGATCCTGTCACTGTTTCCTACACCCATTGTTTTGGAGGGGCGACCATGAAAACCAACCACCGATGTCTGATTGCTTTCGTAGCAAGTCTCTGTTTCGGGTGCGCGCGCGACATGTACCGCATCGAAATCAGCCCGGAGAACGGCGCATTGCGGAGATCGGTCATCTGCTGGCATGAGAAAGGGCCCGATCCGCCCGAAATGTCGGCGCTGGCCGAAGAGGAGCTTCAACGTCTTGAGGCGATTTACGGTCCGCGACAGACCGTTGACGACGGGCCAAAGTATCGGTTCGAGGGCCTGTTCCACGACGCCCTGCCCAACGACGTGGGTGGGTCCGGCTCTTACACCCATTGGCAAAATCCGCTCGGTTCTCTCGAATACTACGTGGAACGGTTCCGGGGCGACGACGACTTGGAGGCCGGCTTAGCCGCGCGACGCGAGGCGGCCGCCACGTTGGCCGATCTCATCGTGGGCTGGGCGGAAACCGAACTGGCAGATAAGCCCGGTTTTGCCCACCTTCGGCGATTCTTGGAACATGACCTGCGCCGCGACCTGACCAACCTCGGCATTTACACGTGGCAATCCGAGGCGGCCGCGATTTACGAAGAACACGTCGGCGGCGAGTTCCTCGTACGCGCCCTGCAATACCTGGTCGAACGCGACTACCTCGGACCTCGCGACATCCCGGCCCTCTACGCCGCGGCGGTGAGCGACGATTTCCAGCCTGCCGCACGCATCGTCAAGCGGCTCGTGCTGCGCGAGCTGAAGACGAATGACCGCCCCCCCGAGTCGCTCGAATGGTTGGGCGACCCCCAGCGGTTGAAAGACTCATTTGCAAACTACGTCCGTACGACGGACTTCTACAAGGAACGCGCGGCTCAGCGGCGCCGAACGGGCGCGGACGGCGCGGAGCAGGAGCCCCCCGTTCCGGCCGATGTGTTGGCAGAGCTGCGGGATGATTGGCTTTCCCATTTTGAGGCGCCGGGCGACGCCGCCACCGTCGAACTGACGCTGGTGACGGTAGTGGAACCGTTTGCAACCAATGGGGAATGGGTCGGGGAGGCTGAGAAAGTGCGTTGGTCCGGACAGCTAGAAAGGCACCGGGCGCTGCCCTTGGTTTGCTTCGCTGCGTGGAGCCGGCCGGATGGCGGAGCCCAAAAGAAGCATTTCGGCAAGATCGTGCTCGAAGGGGCAGAACTGGCGCAATATGTGCTGTGGTATGAGGCCCTGCCCGGCGAGAAACGTCCGCAGTGGGACGCCCTCCTCGAGCGGCTTCCCACTGCGGACGACGTGGCGGGCGCGGTGCGGCAATTTCGCTTCGACGGCGAGCCGGCTTACCGGCCCGACGTGACGGAAGACCAGCAGCCCGAAAGCCGCGCCGATGAACCGCGAAGGTTGATTTTACAGGGGCTCGATGCCAATCCGTCCGGGTCTCTCGATTGCAAAGGAGGTTGACCATGGCACAACTGCGCCGAGACCGCCGGCGTGCGCGGCCTGCAGGACCGGCTCTAGCCGCAAAGATGCGCGGCGGTACGTAAACTTGGCGGATGGAAGCCACGCGGTACCGGGAAGGACCGCGGTTCGGCACGCGCGTTGAACCGATGCAAGACGGCCTGTTGCACTTGCAGTTTCGCGACTCGGTTGGGCTTCCATAGGTTGAGCTTCCACAATTCACTGTAGCGTGTCGGCTGGGGGCGTGTCGGCTGGGGGCGCTTGCACGTGCCGGGCGGCGGTGGTAGGCTATAAGGGACGGTCTTTTGTTAGGGCCTCGACAAATAATATCTCCGAGGGAATCCAAAATGAGCGACATCAACCCAAACACGACTTCGCGTCGTGACTTCCTCAAGCAATCCGGCCGCATTGCGGCCGCAACGGCCGCGGCGGCAGGTGCCGTGCCACATGTTCATGCGGCCGAGAACAACACATTGCAAGTGGCGCTGATCGGCTCCGGCTTTCGCGGCACCGGCGCGGCGGCCAACGCCCTGGCCGTTGAGCAGGGGCCGATGCAGTTGGTCGCCGTGGCCGACGTGTTCCCCCATCGCGTCGCGGCGAGTTTGCGAAACCTCAAACGCGCCGTCGAGGCCCGCTACGACCGCCTCGCCCATGCGGGCTACGAAGAGCAAATCGATGTGCCCGAGGACCGGCAGTTTGTCGGGTTCGACGCCTACAAAAAGGCCATCGATTGCCTGAAGCCGGGCGATATCGCCATCCTCACCACCCCGCCGGCTTTCCGCTGGGCCCATTTCGCCTACGCCGTCGAGAAGGAAGTCCACGTGTTCATGGAGAAGCCGGTCACGGCCGACGGGCCCACGTCCCGCCGGATGCTCGAACTGGGCAAGCAGGCAGAGGCGAAGAAACTGAAGGTCGGCGTCGGGCTCATGTCGCGCCACGCGCGCAACCTGCAGCAGCTCCGCCAGCGCGTGCGCGACGGCGAACTGGGCGACATCCTCCTGATGCGCGGCTACCGCATGCACGGGCCGGGCGGCTCCGCCTTCTCGGAACCCTGGCCCGGTACCCCCAGCGAACTGCTCTGGCAAATCCAGCGATTCCATTCGTTCCTCTGGGCAAGCGGCGGCGTGTACAACGACTTCTACATCCACATCATCGACCACTGCTGCTGGCTGAAGGGCGGCTGGCCGGTGACGGCGCACGGGCTCGGTGGGCGTCATTACCGTGGGAAGTGGGTCGACCAGAACTTCGACTCGTACGCCGTCGAATACACCTTCGCCGACGGGGCCAAGCTGATCTTCAACGGCCGGTGCATGCCCGGCGCCCACTTCAATTTCTCCAGCCAACTGCACGGCACGAAGGGCTGCGCGATTGCGGCTCGCGTGAACGACTGTGGAGGGCCCTCGAGCACGTACGAGG
>SKZG01000220.1 GCA_007127495.1 Planctomycetales bacterium | reverse complement strand
TCGGCCTCGGTGACCGTGACCTGCTGCCTCTTGCATGCTTGCTCAATAAGACTCCGGCTAATGAGGCGATCCAGGACCTCCCGCCCGTGCCGGCTGATACATTCCTCGGCCAATTCGTTCATGGCAATTTGGCGGCCGTCGACGACGGCCGCCACACCGGGCATCTGCTGCCGCAACTGAGGGTCGTTCAGAACATTGACCACTTGCGTCTTTTTCTGCAATGTTTGGAACACCTCCTGCGATACTTCCCGGAGCTTGCCGTCGCGAATCAACTCTTCGAGCTGCGGGGCGACCTGTTCGAACTTGACCGCTCGGGCCGGCAGTACGCCTTCCTTCTTCAGGATGATGTACTGGCCCCCGGCATGGATTACGGGTGAAACATCGCCCGGATCCATACTGAACGCCACCTGTTCGATTTCTTCATAGCTGCCGTGTTTTCGGATGGGCTGGATCATGCCCATCGACGACGCACTAGGCAGATCCTCGCTATGATCTTTCGCAAGGCGGCCGAACTGGCTTGGCTCGCTGAGGGCTCTCGCGCGAAGTTGTTCGGCTTTTTCCCGGCTACTGACGGCGATCAGGCGGGCTTGGACGGCCTCGCCGTATTGGGTTTCGTACATGCGGCGCAGCTCGTCGCGCGTGATTTGGAGCCGTTCGCCCGCCAAAGCCCGCAGTGCCAGTGTCGGCCAGATGATGTCGTTGGCATACTCGGCGGGCCCGATGCCCCGCTCGCTCTCCAGAAGCTTCATCCACTGGTCGACCGGCAAATTGAAACGGTCGGCCATGCGCTCGATTTCCGCCGTCACGTCGGCTTCGGTAATTTGCAGGCCGCGGCGCCGGCACTCCTCGGCTATCAAGCGTTTGTTGACAAGGCTTTCCAAGACCGGTTCGCCGAACTGCAACAGCGACTCGCGTGCCAGTTGAGCCCGCGTGATCGGCTGGCCGTTCACCTCGGCCACCACGTCGGGCGGCGCAGCGGCCTTCGGCGGTGCGGGTTTCGCAGCCGGCCCGCGGGCCGCAGGGGCTCGTGGGCTTCTTGCTGCGCTCATTGAAGGGGGGTCGGCACTGGCCTGTTCCGGTCCCCAGCTATAACGCAGCACGGCGCAAACCACCAGTACAGCGGCACCGCCGAGAAGGACGCTGAGCCTTCGACGGGACAATGCAAATTGGCGAACGGGGTTCTTTCGGTTCATCGCGGTTCCTCCCTAAACACGGCGTGCGGTCGCAACCCAACGCGCGGCTTCCAAAATGTGCGCATTGCGGGCATTTTGCGACGTGAGATATTGAAACGTTCCTGACAAATCTTGGGCGTATGGTCCAGTCGCTCGGTACTCGCTTGTCTGGACCGATTCAGCACGGCCTACTCAACGCATTGCAGGTACCAAGGTGCGCGCAGACCTTTCCAACGTCGTGCCGGCACGGCGGCAGTATATCGGCTCCGGCCGCTGCACGGCAAGAGCAGTTTGGCCGCCCAAGAACGGAAAAACGACGGCCCGGTCCATTCAGACCGGGCCGCCGTCAAAACCAGACCCATTCCTCCCGATGTGCTCGGAAGGGTCCCACTCAGAAAGCTACTAGTTGCCGCATCCCACCGGCCCGCAGGCCTTCGGGGCCTCGCAAGCGGCCGGCTCGCGGCACACGGGAACCGGGCAGCACACCTGAACCGGAACCTGCCGGTGCACCACGCGCGGAACCCGTCGGTACGCCGTGTAGGCCACCTTCTTGGGCACCACCTTCATGTCGTACACGGTCCGCGTGTATTGGACCGGCTTCATGACGGTGTGCGGCACCCTCCGCACCCGCTGCTCGGGCACCATGCGGCACACCTTGTACGGCACCTGCTTCTGCCGGCACTCCCTAACCATACGGCACACCTTGTAGGTGACCGTCCGCACGCGTTGCTCGGGCACCATGCGGCAGGTCTTGTAGGTGCAGGTGCGCACACGTTGCTCGGGCACCATGCGGCACACTTTGTAGGTGCAGGTCCGCACGCGTTGCTCGGGCACCATACGGCACACGTTGTACGTGACCGTCCGCACGCGCTGCTCGGGCACCATCCGGCACACGGTGTACGTGCAGGTTCGCACGCGCTGCTCGGGCACCATCCGGCACACGGTGTAGGTGCAGGTTCGCACGCGCTGTTCGGTAACCATGCGGCATACCTTGTAGGTGACGGTCTTGGTGCGCTGTTCGGGCACCATGCGGCACACGGTGTACGGAATGCGTTTTTCAACGACTTCCGGCACCATGCGGCACACCTTGTAGGTGACCGTCCGCACGCGCTGCTCTGGCACCATCTTGCAGACCGTGTAGGTGCAGGTTCGCACGCGTTGCTCGGGCACCATCTTGCACACGGTGTAGGAGACCGTCTTGACGCGTTGCTCGGGCACCATGCGGCATACGGTGTACGGAGTGCGTTTTTCAACGACTTCCGGCACCATGCGGCACGTCTTGTACGTAACCGTTCGCACGCGCTGCTCCGGCACCATCCGGCACACGGTGTAGGGGACCGTTTTCGTGTGCGTCTCGGTGACCCACTTGGTGCATTCGATCTCCTTCTCGACGACCTCGGGCACCCAAACTCGACGCTGGCGCACCGGAGCGCACGGGGCGCAGGCATCGGCCACGGGGGCGCAGGGGTCGACCTGGGTTTCCCACCGTCCTGAAGCCACCTGGACCGTCCTTGTGTACTTCACCGGCTTGCAGACGTTGTAATGCACTTGCCGCTCGCGGGTTTCGTACACGGGCTTCATCACCGTGTAGGGAACCTCCTTGGTGCGGGTTTCCCAAACCGGCTTATGCACCGTATAGCGGCACACCCTTTCCCGCGTCTCGTACACCGGCTTCATGACCGTGTAGGTCACTTCCTTTTGCCGCGTTTCGTGGACCGGCTTCATCACCGTGTAGGGGATTTCGCGGGTCCGGGTCTCGTACACGGGCTTCATGACCGTGTAGGGGATTTCCTTGGTGCGGGTTTCCCAAACCGGCTTATGCACGGTGTAGCGGCAAACCCTCTCGCGCGTTTCGTACACGGGCCTCATGACCGTGTAGCTCACTTCCTTCTGGCGGGTCTCCCACACCGGTTTGGTGACCGTGTAGGGGATTTCGCGGGTCCGGGTTTCGTACACGGGCTTCATGACCGTGTAGGGGATTTCCTTCGTCCGGGTTTCGTACACGGGCTTCATGACCGTGTAGGGAATCTCTTTCGTCCGGGTTTCCCAGACCGGTTTCATGACCGTGTAGGGGATTTCGCGCGTGCGGGTTTCCCAGACCGGTTTCATGACCGTGTAGGGGATTTCGCGCGTGTGCGTTTCCCACACCGGCTTCATGACCGTGTAGCAAACTTCCTTGGTCCGGGTTTCCCACACCGGCCGCACGACCGAGTAGTTGACCGTTCGCACGCGGGTTTCCCACACCGGCTTCATGACCGTGTAGGTTTGCTCGCAATAGCGGGTTTCCGCCACGTGCTTGGTGCAGGTAACCGTCCGTGGAACCGCAACCCGCTGGTGAACCATCCGATACGCGGTGTACGGCTGTTGCTCGTACACGACGTCCCTGACGGTCTTCATGACCGTGTGACACTGCATCTTGCAGCTTACGACATCCGCCGCGCAGCATGCCCGCTTCAAAAAGCGGAAGCGTGCTGCTCGGGTGTGGCAGGCGTCTGCCGTGCCGGCGGAAACCGCCAGCAGCGCCGCTGCCAGCAGCGGCACTCCGTACAGCCTTTGCATTGTTTGCCTCCTTTTAATCACCGCTTCGAGAGTCAAGGGTCTGGTAAACTGGCGATGTTCGCCCCAAGATACTTCGTCCTGCGCACTCCACGTACATTAACTGTAGCTCCTGAACGCGGATGTCTTCCCAGTCAGTTTCGAAGGCGTAGGCGTCACAAGCCCGTTTATCGCTACCAAGGTATTTGTAATTATCGTCAAACTGGCCATTTTGGTTGACATATAGTTTCTTGGGTATCTGCGTCGTATACATTGCATGCGTCGAATACAGGGCCGTAGTTCGCCAGAAATAGAATGGTTCCTCCGTTTCTAAGTGCAGGCCGCTTCATTGTAGTGGGCACACGCCGTGTGCCGTCCCGAAAACAGGGGCTGCCTGCACTTAGAAGCGGAAGAGCCAAAAGAATGTCTCGCCAGATTTTCTTGACTGTGCAACTTTCGCAACCTAAGTATTTCTAGTGGCCCGTCGCCACAGAAAGACTACCCGCGTTGGGTTTCCCGTTTCTGTAGTTTTGCCAAGAGGAAAGAGTTATGACCCGGAACCGTAAAGCCTTTACCCTGATCGAAGTGCTGATCGTGGTGATCATCATGGCCGTTTTGGCCGCGACCATCATCCCACAGTTCTCGTCCTCTACGGAGGACGCGAAGAACAGCACGCTGTCCTTCAACCTGCACACCATTCGGTCGCAGATCGAAATGTACAAGGTGCATCACCTTGGCAACGTGCCCAGCCTGGCAAACTTTGCCGACCAGATGACCAAGGCCACGAACGTCGATGGCGGATTCGACGGCGATACGCCCTATGGCCCGTACATCCAGGGTGAACTCCCCGTCAACCCGTTCAACCATAGCCGCGACGTGGTGGCGGTCGCCTCGGCGGGCGATGTCCCCGAGGCCGTGGTGGCGGGCGGCGCCGGTTGGCAATATGACGAGACCACCGGCGGATTCTACCCGAACAATGCCGAGTGGTATGCGCAGCAATAGGCTTCTGGCGGGCCCGGCAGCCCGAACGTGAAATCCGATCGGCCACGCGCGGGCCTCCTGCGGTTCTAAAGCAGGGGGCCCGCGTCTCTTCTTGGCTCTTTCGTTGCCACCAGATGCATGCCGCTTTAATGTGGTAGGCACGCGCCGTGTGCCGCCCCTGGAGCAAAGGCTGTCTGCACCGAGAAACGAAAAGCCGGCCTTTGTGCCCACTTGTCCGCCGGCTGAATTTCCAATACGATGGTTTGCAGTTTGACTACCCGGTGGTGTAATTGGCAACACAAGGGATTTTGGTTCCCTCGTTCCAGGTTCAAGTCCTGGCCGGGTAGCTGACCTAAATGCAAGCAGGGGCGGCACTTGCGTGTGAGGTGACCATCAAATCCTTGTTCCCGCGCTATCTGAAGGAGCTTGCGTCAGTAGACCGAAAGGGGGGGCCCGCGAGGAAAGCTTCTACCGTGCCCCGGCCAACATGCAGGGTGTTGCCGAAACGAAACCGGATACTCTATGCCATCGCGTATGTGTTCATCGGGCTGAGTGTGAGCATGTTGGTCGTGTTGCTGGCCGTTGTGGGTGGCTGAATGTGGGAGCCCCGCGGCCGGCTCGCCCGACAGTCGGGGGCGAATGCGCGCTCCATCGCGAGGCCAATGGCCGGGATTCGGCGTGGTCAGCCATGGCACTTCCGGCGTATCGGCCGCTGGACGGACGGAAGTGATATGCGATAATACACACCTGCTCGTTCGTTAACCCTGTTCCCTCTCAAGGAGACGCGGCCATGTTTCAAGAGTTCCGGGCGTTCATCATGCGAGGGAATGTGCTCGATTTGGCCATCGCGGTCATTATCGGCGGGGCATTCGGCGCGATTGTCAACTCGCTGGTGCAGGACGTCCTCATGCCGCCGATCGGGCTGATCCTCGGCGAGGTTGACTTCAGCAACCTGTTCATCAGCCTCAGTGGCGACACCTACGAGTCGCTCAAGGCCGCCCAGGACGCCGGCGCGCCGACGCTCAACTACGGCCTGTTCATCCAGGGCGTGATCAACTTCCTGATCATCGCCTTTGTCGTCTTCCTGATTGTACGGATGGCGAATCGGCTGCAACGTCCCCAACCGGCGCCGCCGGCCGAAACTGCAACGAAGGAATGCCCGTACTGCCTTTCCGGTATTCCACGGGCGGCAACGCGGTGCGCACACTGCACGTCGGAACTTCCAGTCGTTTAGCGAATGCAACGCGGCCCGTCCGGCAGCCAGGGCTTATTTGGCCCAAAGCCTCCGACCAAGCACAGGAGTACGACCGATGTTTGTACCCGGACCTTTCGAGCTGCTCATTCTTGCTGCGATTCTGCTGATGTTCGTCGGCATCCTCATGGCGGTGGTTGTCTTGGTGGTGTATCTGGTGCAGCAAACCAATCGAGGTCACTCTCCCCACCACACCGCTCCCGGTCCAGAGCCCCACTTGCGCGAGGACGTGTCGGAGCCGGGCCCCGCGAGCGAAACGATGACGCTCGAGTGCGCCCAATCCCTTCCTTCCGCCGACGCCACCGAAGCAGACATTCGCCAAGCGTTCGCCGACGATACGGGACGCGGCGAGTTCATCATCCTGGCCGCGGCCGACCAGGTGTTCCTCCAGGCTTCCGGGGAAGACGACGGCCCGTACGCGCTCGAGTATCGCGAGGGGAGCGGCGACCGCCACTTCCGGTGCACCCGCGACTTGACGAAGGCCGAGGTCGAGGGCGCCTTCCTGAAATACCTCAACCGCGACGCCCGTTGGAAGACCGACTTCCCGTGGGAGCCGCTGTGAACGGACCGTTGGTCAGCGGCGGCGCGAAGGAGGCGACATGCAAACGCTTTTCCGCGCCAAGATGATGCTGGCGATCGTGTCGTTCGGCCTGTTCGTCTCGGCCGTGACGATCTGGCCGGCACAGTGGGAACTCGAAACCTTGGTGTCGGTCGTCTGGGGCGACCGCGAAGCAACCGGCGCCATGCACCGGTTTCTGCTCGAGGTGATCGAAGCGCTCGACACGATCGGCGCGCGGTATCCCTTCTTGTGGTACGGCTACGATTGGCTCGCCTTCGCGCACTTGATGTTGGCCATCCTCTTTGCCGGCGCCATTCGCGACCCAATTCGGAACGTTTGGGTCATCCAGTTCGGCTTGATCTGCTGCGCTCTGGTCCCGGTGCTGGCCGCCGTGTTCGTTCCGATCCGCGGGCTGCCGTTGGGGTGGCTCGTGGTGGACTTTGCCTTCGCCCCCGCCGCGGCGGTGCCGCTGTGGATAGCACTGCGCGACGTGCGAGGGTTCGAAAGGCGTGCAGAGCGCGTAGGGTGAGCGCGCAGGGTGGACCAAAGGTCGTATTCGTAGGGTGGGCCAAGGGACGCGAGTGCCACCATCGCAGCTTACTCGGCGTGCTGCGGCAGGACGCCCTGGGCACGGGCAAGTTGTTCCAGCCACTGCTGCAGTTCGATCAGGCCCCGGCTCGTGCGCGAGTGGCCGAGCGCGTCGCCCACTTCCAGCAGGGCGTCGACCGCCTCCGCATCGTAAGCCCGCGAGCGGGTTTCCTTGCGCCGGATGCGGGCTAACTCGGGGCCCGCCTCCCGCCATTGCTGAACAAATCGCTCCCAGTCCTGGCGAGACATCTCGGTCATGGCGATTCCTTCAAGAGCCTTTCCGCTCGGGCAAGAATGTCAGGCGATTCTTTCAGTTCGCACAGCGGTCGGAGGTGCTTGAGAACATACTGCCGGTCCAGCCTCTGCCGAATGGCCACGCTTTCCGCATCGGCCCAATCCTTGTTCCGATCGGCGAACACTTTCAGCACGAAAAGGTCCTCGGCCGAACACGTGACCAACTCAATGCCCGCGGCGAACTCGAACGCCGAGGCCCGATGCATCATTTGCTCTTCAAACGGGAATGCGCCGAACGAGATGTCCAGATCCCTGCCGTTGCTGGCGTACAACAACAGAACGCGATGCTCCATGGCAAAGTTCAGGGCACGTTCGACCCTGGGGCGAAACCGGTCCAGAAGAACCCTTGCGTACCCCTCTTCGTTGCCGAAGCCGGTCATCAAGGTCAGATCCACGTCCACGGTTGTGCGCGGTTCGCCCCATCGGGCGACGGCCAGTCCTCCGATAATGCAGAATCGCCACTCCTTCGCGTCAAGGAAGTCGGAGATCTCCTTCGCGGCCTCATAAAGCGTATTCATACGTTGCTTGCATTCCGCAGGGGCGGGCACATAGCGAGGCGTCCGGTGCCGGCAGGCTGCGCGATCGCCGTCGCACGGCCCCCGGCTAGCAGTATATTACCACATCCGCGGCATTTGTCAAGATGAAATACCTCAACCGCGACGCCGGCCCATTGGTCCACATAATTCACAAAAACATGCACCGCTTGCAGTTCGCCCAACGAATCGCGGTAATGCGAAAGGACATCGTTTTCCAATTCCGAGAGATCGGCCTTGAGCTTGGCACCATTCCTCCGGCCATCTATCATGAAAATGATCCCTTGAGGGCGGATGTCCTTGATGGCCTGCGCCCAGGTCTCGCGCAGATCCTTTTCTCCTGGCACATCTGCCTTCAACCGCATCCATTTGTTGGGCAATTCCCGGCCTCACGGCGCCGTACCCACCCGCCGAACGACTTCCCCCGCTTCGTCGTCGGTCAGGCCGAACGACTTGAGAAAGCGGATGACCGCGTCGCGTTTCGGGGTGAAGATTTTCTCGCCATGCAAGGCGGACAGCGGCGGAGACTCTCCGCCCGTTACGCTGTAGCCTTCGATGTAGGTTTGGGTCAGGCTGCCGCGCGGGCCGCGCCGCAGCCACACCGGTTGCTGCGAGTTGCGGGCGAGGATGGCGAACAGTCCACCGTGGATTAGGAAATCCTTGACGGCCTGCGGGTCCAATGGCTCGTATAAAGTGGTCCGCTCGTCCGCGGTCATGGGTTCCATCTCGTCTTCGCCGAGCAGGAGCACGTCGCTGCTATACGGGTGGTTGGGCACGGAAACATAGAACAGGCGCCGGCCGCCTCGTCCCAAAGAACCGCGGTCCTCGGTCACCGTTCCCGCGGCGCGGCCTGTCGCCATGCGCACCCAGACCTTATCGCCCACCTTGAATGTTGCCGATGAAGCTGTGCCGTTCATTATTGTTCCTCCGTTTACCACGGCGCCGTTCCCGTCGCCGTCTGAAGATGCTCGCGCATCACGTCATCGAAAACCCGGGCGAGCCCCCGGCAGGCTTTGCGCCACTGTTTGACGTGTGCAAGTGTCAGCGTATCAATGCCGTGAAGCTTCTCGGGTGTAAAGTCCTGGTGCGCGATGGCATTTCGCCAGGCTGTCAACATTCCCAGGCGTGCGTGCCAAGTTTGGGCCCGCTTGTGTCGCGCCTTCACTTCCGGCCAGAAATCGATGCCGAACTTGCCAAAATCACTAACCAAGTTGCCGGGGTTCGGATTGCCGGAATCCAATTTTCGGCCCTGCTGCAGCAGTCTTCGGATTGTCGTCCGTAACGCTTCAGGCGACAGCGCCAGCACAAAATGGTCGGCACATTCGTCATGCAGGTCGCGGCAGAATCCTTGAAACTGCGCCGTGAGCGTTACCGCGTAGGATTGGTTGCTCTGAAGGGTTGTGAAGCGGCGTCCCCGTGCCGCTCCTCCAAAGGCAGCGTGCGATGCCTCGATCTCATCCAACTTCGCAGCACGTTCACTGGTCCATTGCTGGTAGGCTCGCGAAGCCACTCGGTGAGACCTCCATACCTCATTGTGGTGGTATTACGCTGCGCTTCACTAGGCTAAAGCTTACCACCTCGTTCGATCGATTGGAAGGGAGGGTCGCGCTAGCGGCTGGAGTGGCTGAGCGAACCGCCTTCCACCTATCGGCACTGCACATACGGGACGCAGCCCGCGAGACCAAACGAAGCCGTCGCGACCGGCCTCGAGAAGGAGAATGGGGCTACGCCACCCCTTCGGAGTCACAAGCCAATCCGGAACCAATCCCCCCTCGACGGGTTGGAAGGTGCGGCAAACGGCGGCGGGTGTTGACGCAACGGCCAGCGGCTGCTATCCTACCGGGTTTGCGGCCTGAACGGTCCAGGCGGCAAGCCGAACCTACTGTTCCTCAAGCGACCGAAGCCAACGCCGGACGCCCCCATCGATGGGGGACCTAGCCGGTGTGCCACAACGGAGGGTCAAAACATTGGCCACAGTGTTAGTCAAAGAGTTGATTGAGTCGGGAGTCCATTTCGGGCACCGGTCCAGCCGGTGGAATCCCAAAATGCGACCGTACATCTACGCTCGGCGGAACCTGATCCACATTATCGACGTCCGTGAAACGATCCGCGGCCTGCTGAGGGCTCGGAAGTACCTGCAGGGGGTCGCCGGCCACAACGGCTTGGCGTTGTTTGTCGGGACGAAGCGTCAGGCGGCCGATTCCATCGAAAACCACGCCACGCGCTGCGGCATGCCGTTCGTCAGCGAACGCTGGCTGGGTGGAACCCTTACGAACTTCCGCACGATCCGAAGCCGGCTCGCCCGCTTGGAAGAATTGGAAGCGCTGCGCGAAGGCGAGGGGTTTGCGAACTATTCGAAAAAGATGCAGTCGGCGCTCAACCGCGAGTATCGGAAGATGTACCGCAACCTCAACGGCATGCGTTCGATGAACCGGCTGCCCGAGTGCATGATCATTGTCGACCCGAAAAAAGAAAAGAACGCCGTGCGCGAGGCCCGCAAGCTGGGCGTCGTCACGGTCGCCCTGATCGACACCGATAGCGATCCGGACCTGGTGGACCTTCCCATTCCCGGCAACGATGACAGCATTCGATCCATCGACTTGATCATGAGCCTGTTGGCCGATGCGATTGCAGCCGGGCGAGGTTCGGCCGTCGAGGCCGAAGCGGGCAAGGACGTGGGGGCGGAGGTGCCGGTGGCCGCCGGCTGAAACGGCCCGGCTTTTGGATATTCGATTTCGTTTGACACGGAGAAGTGACCCATGGCAGAGATTACCGCGGCCGCCGTCAAAACGCTTCGCGAAATGACCGGGCTGCCCATGATGGAGTGTAAGAGGGCCCTGGCGGAAGCCGGTGGCGACCACGACAAGGCGATCGAGCTGCTGCGCAAGGCCGGCCAGAAGACCGCCGAGAAACAAGCGGGGCGCAAGACGGCCGCCGGACGCATTGCCGTTCATGCCGACATGACCGCCGGCGTGGGCGCCATCGTGGAGTTGAAGTGCGAAAGCGCGCCGGTGGCCGCCCACGACGAATTCGTCGCCCTGGCAGGCGACATGGCCCGCCAACTTGCCACGGGCCCCGGCGCCGCCACGCCCGACGAGCTGCTCGCGCAGCCGTCGCCCAGTAAGCCGGCGATGACGCTCAAGAACCAACTCGATGAGTTGTACAACCGCATTCGCGAGAACTTCCAGTTCGAGCGGATGGCGCGCATCGAAGGCCCTTGCGGCGGCTACGCGCACCACAACGGTGCCGTGGGCGTCGTGCTGGAAGTCGAAGGCGGAACGCCCGAGGTGGCCAAGGACATTTGCATGCACATCGCCGCCATGCGACCCACGGTCGTCACCAAGGACGAGCTTGATCCCGCCGAGGTCGCCAAGGAACGCGAAATCCTGTCCGAAGCCGCACGGCAGGAAGGAAAGCCCGAGAACATCATCGACAAAATGGTCGAGGGTCGGCTGCGGAACTACTATGCCATGTATTGCCTGGAGGATCAGGTGTTCGTCAAGGCCGAGGACGGCAAGACCACCGTGGGCCAAGTAGCGAAGCAGGCAGGCATGAAAATGAAACGGTTCCTGCACTGGGAATTGGCCAAGGAGTGAACTCATGGCAGACGACGATCCATCGGCGGCGGCTCCCAGCTTCCGGCGCGTTGTGCTGAAGATTTCCGGCGAGGGATTTATCCACGCGGGCGAACGGGGCATTGCCACCGACGCCGTGCTGCACCTCGCCCGCCAAACCGCCGCCGCCGCCGGCCACGGTGTGCAAATGGCCGTCGTGATCGGCGGGGGGAACATCCTGCGCGGGGCCCAGTTCAGCGCGAACACCTCCGCAGTCCACGAGGCGACGGCCCACTACATGGGCATGTTGGCCACGGTCATCAACGGGTTGGCCCTGCAGGACTCGCTGGAATCGCTCGGGTGCGACACGCGGTTGATGACCGCCATGCGCATTGACGGGGTGGCCGAGCCGTACATCCGGCGGCGCGCGCGCCGCCACCTGGAAAAGGGCCGCATCATCATCCTGGCTGCCGGCACCGGCAGTCCTTTCGTCACCACCGATACGGCCGCCGCCCAACGCGCGCTGGAACTCGATGCCGACGTCCTGCTCAAGGCAACGCGTGTGGACGGCGTGTACAGCGCCGATCCCGAGAAGAACCCGCACGCCGTCCTTTACAGCGAACTCAGCTACGACGACGTGCGGCGGCAGAACCTCCGCGTGATGGACCCGGAGGCGATTACCAAGTGCATGGAGTACGCCATGCCCATCCTCGTTTTCAACTTCCGCAAGGCGGGGAACATCGAGGCGGCCGTGTTGGGGCGGCGTGTCGGAACGCTCGTCCACAGTGCCGAGGCCCTGGAACGCGCGAAGACGGAGCAGCCATGACGACCGACGAAATCCTCCTGGACGTGGAAGAACGCATGGAAAAGGCCGTGAGCGTGCTGCGTAGTTCGCTCGCGGGCATCCGCACCGGGCGGGCGAACCCCGGCCTGGTCGACTCACTACGGGTCGAGGTGTACGGTTCGCCCACGCCGATCAAGCAAATCGCTGCGGTGGGCGCGCCGGAGCCGAACCAGATTGTCATCCGGCCGTACGATCCCGGAACGCTCAAGGACATCGAGAAGGCCGTCCAGGCGAGCGACTTGGGCTTCAACCCGCAAAACGACGGCCGGGTCATCCGCCTGAACGTGCCGCCCCTTTCCGGCGAAGTGCGCCGGAAGATGGTGGGCCGGGTGCGCGAACTTCTGGAAGAAAGCAAAGTGGCCCTGCGCAACATTCGGCGCGACGGCAACAAGACGGCCGACGCAGCGGAGAAGGACAAGGACATCTCGGAAGACGAGCGCGACGACGTCAAGAACGAGATCCAGGAACTCATCAAGAAGTACGAGGCCGAGGCCAACGACCTGGCCGCCGCGCGGGAAAAGGACGTGCTGGAGGAGTGAAGAGGAAGCTATGCGGTTCGTTCGAGAACCACGTGAAACCTATGCATCCGGCGTCGTGGAATCGACCGTGTTCCAGGGGGATGCGAGCGATATCCTTGGGCTGCTGCCGGCCGGGTTATTCCGATGTTGTGTGACTTCCCCGCCCTACTGGGGCCTGCGCGACTATCAGGCGAACGGTCAAATCGGGGCAGAGGATGACCCGAACGACTACATCGCCCGCTTGGTCGCCGTTTTTGACCAGGTGCATCGTGTGTTGGCTGACGACGGTACGGTTTGGCTGAACATCGGCGACAGCTACACGAGCGGGAACCGGGCCTACCGCGCTCCGGACAAGAAGAACCCGGTTCGCGCCATGTCGTACCGCGCGAAGACGCCTGAGGGCCTGAAGCCGAAGGATTTGGTGGGAATACTCTGGCGTTTGGCTTTCGACTTGCAAGAGGCGGGATGGTATTTGCGAAGCGACATTATCTGGGAGAAGCCCAACTGCATGCCGGAGAGTGTGAAGGACCGGCCTACCCGGTCTCATGAGTACGTGTTCTTGCTCTCCAAAAGCCTCCGATACCACTACCGCGCGGACAATATTCGTGAGGGCAACGGGCGAAACCGGCGGACGGTCTGGTCCATACCGACGGAAGCCTTTGCGGATGCGCACTTCGCGACGTTTCCTACTTCCCTGGTCGAGCCCTGCGTTCTGGCAGGTTCTGAACCGCATGACTGGGTTTTGGACCCGTTTTTCGGCTCCGGCACCGTGGGCGTGGTGTGCGAGCAGCAGCAGCGGAACTACGTGGGCATCGAACTCAACCCCGAATACGTCGAACTGGCCGTCGCGCGCATTCGCAGGACTGAGGGGCGCCAGGAGAGTATTCGCGTTGATTCAGCCCTTGCTTGCCGATGAAACCGTCGCCGAAGGCGAAGACTTTCGCGAGAGCCTTCTTTCACGCCTCGGAATCCGGGCGTAGCAGCGGGCAACGCGCCAGGCAACCGGATCGAACGCGGCTTCGATGAGGTCATCCGGCCGTACGATCCGGGCACGCTGAAGGACATCGAGAAGGCGGTCCAGGCGAGCGACCTCGGCTTCAACCCGCAAAACGACGGCCGGGTCATCCGCCTGAACGTGGCGCCGCTGTCCGGCGAGGTGTGCAGGAAGTACCGGTGCCGATCATCGCACGTGGGATACCGATCAGGGTGTGCCGCAATCGATTCAAGCGCCCCCTCAAACTCGTCCTCAAATCCTTCGGCCGCATGGATGCTTCGTTCGGCGTACCACCTCAGGGAATCGGTGTAGTCCTCCTCGGCGGCCTCGGCGATCAACAGCTTATTCATTGAGGCCGGCCTTCCGTCGCGCGCGGGCTTGTACTTCGGGCCAGGTCGTCGCCGACATGCGCCCCTCGTCGTACTCGGCCGACCGCCGCTGGGCTAGGGCAATCCATTCGGCGTCAGGCAATGGCCAGTCTGCAGGCGGGACATCCTCCCAAATTGCGTTGGCCAGTCGTATTCGCTCGGTCGTATTCAGCGTACGGGCAGCGGAAAGCACATCTTGAAAGGTCGGCATCGTCAATCCCCATGATCCACAATCAACCAAGGCCCCAGGGCACCATCTTCAATATACGCGCCGGTCCATTCGTGTCAACGGTTGGGGCCCTTCGAAGGCGTCCTCGAAGCAGGCCATTCAGAAAAGAACTCCCTCTATTTATCGTACACGCCCTTGGCGATGCGGTCGCCGGTCTCCTTGTCGATGTTGCGCCAGTATTCGAAGGCCCGCTCGAGGACCGGTTCCGATACGCCGTCCTTCAAGTGCCCAACCACGTTGGCCACCAGCCGGTCGCGCTGGGCATCGTCCATCACCTTGCGCACCAGGGCGCCGGGCTGGCTGAAGTCGTCGTCGTCCTTGCGCTGGGTGTAGGCGGCGCGGACAAATTCGCCGCTCGCGCTCCAGACGGCGTCTTCGGGGTAGCGCTCGGGATCGGCCGCGGGGCCGCCCTTCGAGTTGGGCGCGTAAACTGGATCGGACACGTTCTCCATCCGCATCGCGCCGCCTTTGCTGTAGCTATGCACCGGGCACTTCGGCCGGTTGACCGGAATCTGCTTGTAGTTCACGCCCAGGCGCGCCCGGTGGGCGTCGGCGTAAGAAATGAGGCGGGCGAGCAGCATTTTGTCCGGGCTGGGGCCGATGCCGGGGACGAAGCTGTTCGGCTCGAAGGCCGCCTGCTCGATTTCGCTGTGAAAATCGCTCGGGTTGCGGTTCAAGGTGAGCCGGCCCACTTCGTGCAGGGGATAATCAGCGTGCGGCCAGACCTTGGTCAGATCGAAGGGGTTGAACCGGTAGCCCTCGGCCTCCGCGAACGGCATGACCTGCACCTTGAGCGTCCAACTGGGGTGATCGCCCCGCGCAATGGCGTCGAACAGGTCGCGGCGGTGGTAGTCAGCGTCTTCGCCCGCGATCCGGTCGGCTTCCTCCTGGGTAAGACACTCAATGCCTTGGTCGGTCTTGAAGTGGTACTTGACCCAGTATCGCTCGCCCTTGGCATTGACCCACATGAAGGTGTGGCTCGTGTAGCCGTTCATGTGCCGATAGCTTCTGGGCACGCCGCGGTCGCTCATCAGGATCGTGACCTGGTGGGCCGATTCGGGCGAGAGGGTCCAGAAGTCCCACTGCATGTCGTGGTCGCGCAGGCCGCTGTCGGCGCGTCGCTTTTGGGAATGGATGAAGTGCTGGAACTTCATGGGGTCGCGAACGAAGAAGACAGGCGTATTGTTGCCGACCATGTCGTAGTTGCCGGCGGTGGTGTAGAACTTCAGCGCGAATCCGCGTACGTCGCGCCAGGTGTCGGGGCTGCCGCTTTCGCCCGCCACCGTGGAGAAGCGGGCCAACACTTCGGTTTTCGTGCCCGGCTGGAACACGGCCGCCTTGGTATAAGCACTGACGTCCTGGGTGACCTCGAAATGGCCGAAAGCCCCCGAGCCCTTCGCATGGGGCTGGCGGTCGGGGATCATCTCGCGGTTGAAGTTGGCCATCTGCTCGACCAGGTAATGGTCGTGCATCAGGATCGGGCCGTCCGGGCCTACGGTAAGGGAAAACTCGTCGCTCGATACGGGGTTGCCCGCATCGTTCGTCGTGGGCTTACGGTCGTGGTCTTTCATAGCACTCTCTCCTTCTCGCAATGGGGCTGTGGACAAGTCCACGTTTTCAGACATGCCTGCCACACGGGCGGTCGCGTTCTGCGCGGGCTCGGGTCGAATCGACTCAGGTCAAGTTGAGTGGTTGCCTTCCGTTTCTGGTAGCCGTTCATAAGCCGGCCGGGAGCATTGTCGCGGCGAACCACCGTTATTCTACCCCGATTGCGCTCTGCGGCAAGAGGTATGCCGGCGCCGGCGTTATTGCCGGGGTGTTGCGCTGGGCACTCGCAGGCTATACCTGCCGCGTGCTGTTTTTGCGTTTCTATCGCACGGGCGAGACCCCCGTGCTACAGATCACCCGTGGCGAGTATCGCGGCTACCGGACCTTGGTGGGCGTGTACTCGTGGTCGCGTTTGCGCAGCACTTTGGCTTCGAGGATCCGGTCGGGCTGCGGGG
>SKZG01000590.1 GCA_007127495.1 Planctomycetales bacterium | reverse complement strand
CGAGGATGCCATTGGTGTTGGAGGTCGAGGTCGTCACCAGGCTGCCGCCTGTGATGTTCAGCGTGCCGCGCGCATTGCGCGCAATTGCGCCGAGTTTGAGGGTGTTCGAGGCCGTGGTCGTCAGCGTGGCCGCACCTGCGTTGATGGTGGTGCCGTTCGCGAAGCTTTGCTCATTGGTGCCCGTGCGGGTGTAGTTGAAGGTGCCTCCGGGTGCTCGTATAAAATGATGTTGTGCCGTTTGCCGGGTTTTGGTATGATCCCGATTGGATTTGGAATCCGCCCGAAACACACTTGCATGGAAGGGATAAGCATGGCTGCAAAGATTATACGACAGGATGGCAATTCGGTCACGGTCAGTGTCACGGTTCGGCTGGACGGCCCGATGCTGGAATCGGAAGAGGGTATCCAAGTCGCCCTGAATGAGGCGGGTATGCTCCTGGAGCAGGAGAACCTTGCGCGGTTCGATACCGATGGGAGTCCGATTCAAGTAGGTCCGGTACGTCTGACGAGCAAAGGTCGGTCGCCGCAGGTCTATGAGACCCCCTACGGGCCGGTTTCTATCGAACGTCATGTGTACCAGACTGCCCAGGGGGGAAAGACCTATTGCCCCCTGGAAAACGATGCCAGGCTGATCCTCAACTCGACCCCGCGATGGGCGAAGATCGTGTCGTACAAGTATGCCAGTTTGGGCGCCGATTCGGTCGTGGACGACCTGCGAGAATGCAACGGGCGAACCGTTTCCAACCGCTACTGCAAGATGTTGGGCGATGCGGTCGGCACGTTCGCCATGGCGAAAGAGGAAGTTTGGAACTATGAGTTGCCGGAGTTCGAACGGCCGGTGGCATCGTCCGGGGTGGGGATCGATGGCACCTGCATGTTGCTTGTGGAGGACGGTTGGCGCGTTGCCATGACGGGCACGATCGCGCTTTACGATTCTGCAGGGGAACGGCTGCACACGATCTACGTGGGCGCGACGCCAGAATACGGGAAGGAGGCGTTTCACACTCGCTTCGTTCACGAGTTGAATCGCGTGAAGGCGCAATACCCGCATATCCCATACGTTGGTTTGGGCGACGGCGCATCGGACAATTGGTCGTTTCTTACGCCGCTTACCGACCGCCAAGTGGTCGATTTCTACCATGCGTCCGGGTATGTCGGGAAAGCAGCGGCCGCCATGTTCCCGGGCAAGAAGCGCGCAAAGGAACACTCGGCGTGGATCGAGGACCGTCTTCATCGGTTGAAACACAAGCAAGGTGCTGCCTCACGCCTTTTGGAGGAAATGGAGGAGTTCGCCGCCACCCACACGATTCGAGGAAAGCAAGTCCGCGAAGGGATGGAATCGGCCATCACCTATTTCCGCAATCAGAAGTCGCGCATGAACTACAGCTACCACACGGATCGATGCCAGCCCATTGGCAGCGGCGTCACCGAGGCAGCCTGTAAGGTGTTGATCAAGCAACGCTTCTGCAAGTCGGGCTCTCGCTGGAAGGAAGAGGGCGCGTCGGCCGTCTTGTCGATGCGTTCCCTGAAACTAACCGTCGGACGTTGGAGCGCTTTCTGGAAACGCATTTCCCAGTACGGCTACACGTCACTGACTGCATAAAACAGAAACATCATATTATACGAGCACCCGTTGAAAAGAGCGGACATGCTGGTCCCAACTAGAGTTTTCACCAACAGCTTCAGACAGGAGAATTCAGCATGTCTACGACCTTATTGTACCATCGAGTCGGGGTGCGTGACTACCGGCACGTGCGAACACGGGACGTTGGAGGGGGTATCGTCATTACCATGGAGCGGAAGCCCACTACTTGCCGTTGTATGGTATGCGATTCGGCGAACGTGTGGCGGCACGGGGTAACCGAGCGGCGGCTGCGAGCGCGATTCCTTTACAACGTCCGAGGGCAGTATACTACGCTCCGCAGCGCGGAGGCTACTTCCGCTCGATGCGTCCGCGGGCTTCGGCAGCCAACTGGTCGAGGAATTGTTCAGTGTGAAGATACTCCTGCGCCGAAATCTCCGAGGCCATCGCGACGAGGAGAAACTTCATCTGCTCGGCGGCTTCGATCATGCTCTCGTAGTCGGCAACCGTCCGGGCCGACTGCGTTTCGGCGCTGCGGCGATAGGGAGCTTCCACCGTCGCTCGCGCTTCGGCGAAACGGGAGTCCCACAGCACCGGCGGCCAAGCGATGATGTCGGTCGCGACCGTGGGCGTTCGACGCGTCGGGGCCGTCGGAACGAACGCCGCCATGGCGGGCGACGGTGCGCCGGCTTGCATGGCGCGTCGCTGGGACGTCTGCTGTTGCTGCACTTGGAACCACCAATCGCGATTCGACTGCTGTTGGCTCATCGTGCCGCGTATTCGCATTTCGGACTGGGTGTTCAACGTATTGCGAATGCCCGATTGCATCGCGTCTCTTTGCTGCGCCGCCATCCTTTTGCTGGATGCGTGCTCTCGCTGTGCGACATTCCGCATGGTGGCATCGGCCTGTGCGGCCACCGCTGCGCCCCAGGCGCCGTAACCTCCGCCTCGATAACCGTAGCCCGGCCAGAACTGGGCGCTGGCCGCGGCCGGGACCAGAGAAATGAAAAACGGCGTTAGTATCGCAGTTACGCGGAAAACGTGTCGCATCGCTCGACTCCTTGAAATGACGGGTAATTGTACGCCACGATAACGGGGCGGGCAAGAAAATCGATAATCATTTATCGAGGACAGTCCCAATTTCGCGGCGGTGGCGGCCTGCAGACTGGGCAATGGGCTCCTGCGCGGCGAAAACCATACAGTCCCCGGGAACGGGACGGCCCTCAGAGGGGGGGTAGTTCGCCTTTTTTTGGAAGCTATGATTGGATTGGTTAGAACATTCACCCGGGCGGCGCTGCGCTACCCCGTTCATTTCTGGAGAAGAACCCATGTTTCGCCTGTTTTTCGTTCCCACCCTTGCTCTTTTCCTGTGGGGGGTCTCCTGCTGCCGAGCCGCCGCACAAACCGACGACAAATCCACCGAGTTGGCCGTCCGCAAGGCGGTTACCACCTTGCAGGAGGCCTTCAATCGTGCCGACACGAAAGACCTGGCCGCCTGCTGGATGCCCGACGGCGAGTTCATCGGTCCGGCGGGCCGCCGCATCGTTGGCCGCGAGCACATCGAAGCCGCGTTCGACGAGTACTTCGCTGCCCACGAGGACCTGGAGCTGCATCTCGGAATCGCTTCGTGGCGCTTGGTGACCGATGACGTGGCGCTGGTCGAACTGATGACCGAGTTGACGCCGGCGCCCGAGAACCTGCCCACCGAACCCCTTTCGACTCTGGTGCTCGTCCGACGCGATGGCCGCTGGTTGATCGGCAGCATGTACGAGATGCTAACCAGTGTGCCTGCCCATCGCCTGCACTTGAAGAAGCTGCAATGGCTGGTGGGCGACTGGATGGAGCAGCGCGAGAATGCCCCGGACGCGATTCTGCAGACCACGTGCGATTGGAACAGCAGCGGGCAGTATTTGATCCGGAAGTTCCTGACTGGCGGCGAGATGGGTGAAACCCTCTCCGGCACGGAAATCATCGGCTGGGACCCTCGCGCCAATCGCATTCGATCTTGGACCTTCGAGCCTGACGGCGGCTTCGGTGAGAGCACCTGGACCCGCGACGGCGAGCGGTGGGTCATCAAGCACCGTGGCACACTGGCCAACGGGAGCGACCTTTCGGTCACCTATCTCGTTACCCCAACCGCCGGCGACACGCTTCAGATCGAGGCGACGGACCGGTTGGTCAATGGCGAAACGCAGCCGGCGCTTCCGGCGGTAACATTGAAACGCCGTGTCGCCGACAGCGATGCGGAAGCCGCACCGATCGAGTTGCCCAACCGAGTGCTGCCGTAGAATGATACCCACCCATCCAGCATCGACCTGGCCTGTTTCTCCACCTTGCAATCCGGCGTCGGATTTGGTAGTCTTGAGCAAGTGTGTATAGGTATTTATTCTTTCCGGAACAATCGCACAAATTGAACACCCTCGGGCAGCCCCATTTTCGCGGCAGAAACGGGTGATCATCAGGCAGAAACGCCCTGGCTGCCGCAAAACATGGGATAGTCCCATGTGAGCGGTTGCTCTGAACCAAAGGTCGAAGTGACATTTGCCCGTGACGTGGAGAGGCTGAGGTGGCCAAGCAAAAAAAGATGCCCACGCCCAAGGCGCCAAACAGTTTCCAGGTGGGCGATCGTGTGCGAGTGAAGCTCGGCACGATGGATCCCGACTACTCCGACCTCCCACTGGGCGGTTGGGCCGGTACGATCACCGAAATCGACCGCTTCGGCTTCCATACGGTTCGCTGGAGCGAGGAAACCCTCGCGAATATCCATCCGTTGTACAAGGAACGGTGCGACCGCGATGGCGTGATGTTAGAGGAATACTGGCTTGAAGAGTCCGATTTGGAGCCGGATTCCGGCGGACCGCTTCGCATCGAACCACCGCAGGCAATGACGCCTGAGCCGCTGTCGCCCGAGCCGCTGTCGCCCGAGCCGCCGTCGCCTGAGCCGCTGTCGCCTGAGCCGCTGTCGTCTGAGCCGCTGTCGCCCGAGCCGCTGTCGTCCGACAACCCGGGGGATCGGGTGCGGATGGTCTTCCACCTGACCCCCGACGACCGGTTGCCCATGTCGGACGCTGACGCGCTGGCAACCTACTACGAGTATCTGTCCGAACGGCTGCGCTTTCCGTTCGCGGCGCGCTACGAAACGTGCAAGTTCTGCAAACCGTCGCCTTCCCGGCGGGGCAAGGTGAAATCGCTCGACTCAAGGTGGTCCTGGGATGAGGTGTTCGGTATCCTCTGCATGGTGGACGACGGCGATAAG
Source organism: Planctomycetales bacterium (assembly GCA_007127495.1). Taxonomy (GTDB): domain Bacteria; phylum Planctomycetota; class Planctomycetia; order Pirellulales; family Thermoguttaceae; genus PWXP01. The sequence continues at coordinate 11 of SKZG01000590.1, read as the reverse complement.
CTCGAAAGTGT
>SKZG01000159.1 GCA_007127495.1 Planctomycetales bacterium | reverse complement strand
TGTTCACCAAGATTACCATCGGCGTCTCTTTCTTCTGGATCGTGCTGTGCTTACTCACCGTGGTGGTGCTGAGCAGGACCGAAGATCGATTGCAGCCAACGGGTGGTCCCTTGCCTCCACCGGCCGCGGAGGATCAGGCGATTCCAGACGAACCATGGGACGTGGACGCCTCCGATGCCCCCGATGGCGCGCCGCCAGCCTCCGATGCCCCCGCCGGCGGAGCGAGCGAATGAAACGGTCCCCCAAAAAGACGGAGTAGATCGCCATGCTGCTAAGCATGACCGGTTTTGGCGAAGCCCGCCGGCAAAAGGGCGGTCTGACCGTCTGCATCGAGGTTCGTACGGTGAACAACCGGTTCCTCAAGCTCGGTGTGCGCTGTAGCGAAGGGTACAGCGCCTTGGAGCCGCGAATCGAACAGGCGATCCGTGGCCGCATCCGCCGCGGCACCGTCCAATTGTTGTTGCGGGTGGAACAAAAACATGGTGCCGACGACTATCGGATCAATGCGGACATTTTGGGGCGCTATCGCAAGCAGCTCGACGCGCTCGAGCGCGAATGGGGGGCCGGCGAGCCCATCGCGCTGGCGGCACTGCTCGGGTTGCCGGGCGTTGTTGAGGAACATGGCCCCGACGTGAATCGGGCGGAACGCGATTGGCCGATCATCCGCGAAACGCTGGAAGCGGCTGTGGGCAACCTCGAACAGATGCGGCGCGAGGAAGGAAAAACCATGCTGGCCGACCTGACGGAAAACTGCCGACTGGCCGCGGCGAGTCTTTCCGAAATCGAGGCGCGCGCGCCGCTGGTTGCCGACGAATATCGGGCTCGGTTGCACGAACGGCTGCGAAGCAGTTTGGCCGAGTTGGATGTCGCTCTGGACCCGGGCGACGTCGTACGCGAGGTGGCATTGTTCGCCGAGCGCGCCGACGTCGCAGAAGAAATGATTCGCCTGGGAAGCCATCTGGCACAGTTCGAGGCGATCATGAAAGAACCGGGGAGCGCCGGGCGCAAACTCGAGTTCGTTGCCCAGGAAATGCTGCGGGAAACCAATACCATCGGCTCGAAGGCGAACGACGTGATCCTTACCCGGCACGTCATCGAAATCAAGACAGCCCTCGAGCGCATTCGCGAAATGCTGCAGAACGTGGAATGATTCAACCAGACACCCAAACCGGACAGCTCATCGTGTTTTCCGGCCCTTCGGGCACGGGAAAGACGACCGTGCTGCGCGGGGTCTTCGAGCGCTGCCGAGTGCCGCTGGTTCCGAGCGTCTCGGCGACGACCCGCCCGCCTCGGCCCGGCGAGTGCGACGGCGTGGATTACCACTTCCTGAGCGAGGAGGAGTTCCACGCGCGCCGGCGGCGGGGAGAGTTCTTGGAGTGCTTTGAAGTATACGGCGGACACTGGTACGGCACACTGAAAGCGGAAGTGGAACGGGCCCTGGAGGCGGGGAAGTGGGTTGTCCTGGAAGTCGACGTCCAGGGCGCCTTGACTCTGATGGAGCAGCACCCCGAGGCGATCTCGTTCTTTATTCAGCCGGAATCCATCGAGGAATTGGAACGCCGCCTGCGCGGGCGCGGCACGGAAGGCGAGGAAGCCGTCCAACGACGCCTCGCCCGCGCACGCGACGAAATCGCACTCGCCAGGCGGTATCAGTTTCAGATTACCAACGAGCGAGTCGATCAGGCTGTCGAGGAAATTTGCGATATTTTGAACCAACAAGCGGAGATGCAAGCGTATGCTCGATGAACTGAAGGAAGAGGCGATCATTAGCTAGGTGGGTGGAATATTCAAGCTTTCCACGCTCATCCAGAAGCGGCTGGTCGCGCTGAACGCCGGCGCCCGGCCCCTGGTGCGAACCGAGACCAAGGACCGAATGGAAATCGTGATCCAGGAAATCGTGCAGGACAAGATATTCCTGGATACCGAAATGAATCTCCAAACGGCTGCCGGTGCCGACGACGGCGGACCGCCGGAACTCGACTTCCGAACGCTATAGCCGAACATGAAGGACCGGGAACTGCTGATCGGTGTCACGGGCGGCATTGCCGCCTTCAAGACGGCGGCCCTCGTAAGCCGGCTGGTCCAGGCCGGGGCGGGCGTGACCGTCGTCATGACCCATTCGGCCACGAAGTTGGTAGGCCCCAAGACCTTCGAAGCGCTGACGGGCCGGCCGGTTGGGCTGCGCACCTTCGGCCGCGGCGCGCACCCACACATTGAATTGGCGCATGCCGCCCAATTGCTGTGCGTTGCGCCGGCCACCGCAAACATCCTGGCGAAAGCCGCGGCCGGTTTGGCCGACGACCTGCTTTCGACCGTGCTGCTTTCGTTCGACGGCCCCACGATTTTCGCGCCTGCCATGAACACGCAAATGTGGCAGAAACCGGCCGTCCAGCGGAATATCGCGCAACTGAAGGCCGACGGGGCGATCCTGGTCGGGCCCGACGAGGGTTACCTCAGTTGCGGCATGACCGGCGCCGGACGCATGGCCGAACCAGACCGGATTTTCCAAGCCATTGCCGCCGCGCTGGCCTGAGTTCCCGTACTTCCATGGCTCGCATTCTCGTCACTTCCGGACCCACGCGTCAGTACCTCGACCCGGTGCGTTACCTGACGAACGCCTCGAGCGGGCGCATGGGCGCGGCGGTTGCCCAAGCGGTGCTCGAGGCGGGGCACGAGGCGGTGGTCGTCACCGGTCCGGTCGACGTGGCGTATCCCGCCGGCGCCCAGGTGGTTTCGGTGGTTTCCACTGAGGACATGCTCGAAGCGTGTTTGGCGGTATTTCCCACGTGTGACGGGCTCATTGCGGTGGCGGCCCCCGGCGACTACCGGCCCATAAAAATCGCCGAGCGGAAAATCCGCAAGACAGGCAAGCCGCTGCTCCTGCACCTGGTGGAAACGCCCGATGTGGTGGCCATGCTCGGAACGATACGCAGCGGCCAATGGATGGTGGGCTTTGCCCTAGAAACCGAAGACGAGCGGATGCGCGCCCTCCAGAAGCTGGAACGCAAGAGCTGCGACCTGATTGTGGTCAACGGGCCTGCGGCAATCCACGCCGCCGATACCTCGGTCGAGGTGCTGGACCCGACCGGGCAAGTCGTAGGCGCGTGGCGTGGCAGCAAGACAACAGTGGCCCGGGAACTAGTCGGCCTGATCGCCCGGCGATTCAACCACGGACCGTGCAGCCGGTGAACGGTCGCCTTCGGGTGGCGGTGCGTGATCGCGGGTGTCTTCTCTTAGAATGATGCGAGAACGGTCCCGCAAGGTTCAATTGGCACGGATATCGAACGCGTAGAGATCGTCGTGGCAACGGATGTACAGTCGCCCGCCAAAGACCACCGGGTGGGCGAGGTACGTGTTCGCCGGCATGGGAGGAAGCTCGAAACGGCTGACAATCTCGAAGCCCCGCGGACGCACTTCCAACAGCGACACGGCCCCACGGTAGCCGAGGGAATAGATCATCCCGTCAGCATAGGTCAGGGCAACCTTGCCGAGGGTACGGTCTATCTGAAGGTCCTCGCCTGAGAGGAAGTCGACGCAATAGAATTGCTTGCCCCCATTGCGGCATGCCGCGCCGAAGAGCTTTCCGTTGAGGAGGATGGAACCCGAGTGACAATTGTCCAGATCGCGCCGGTGCCATACGACAGTTACGTCGCGAGAATCGTCCGCAATTTTCAGCAGCGAGCCGCCGGTCGAGTGTCCGCTGGCTACGAACACATGCCCTTCGTGGTAGATGGGGGTCAGGGCGTTCTGGGGGGCGCGAGGTGCGAAGGGGACGGACCAGAGCAACTCGCCTGTATCGACATCGACGGATACGACGGATCGCTGTGTCATGCTGATCCACTGCCGCACTCCCCGGTGCGTGATGACTGTGGGCGAACAGTAAGCGGCCGTGTGCTCGATTTCGGTATTGGCCCAAATGGTCGCACCGGTGCGTTGATCGAGTGCGACGACACGTCCTTTCGCCCCACCGGGCATGCAATAGACCTTGCCGTCCTCAACAATCAGGTTCTCGGTCATTCCCCACACGCCTCCCCGCGCCGCGAATCGTTCCACGAGGTCCACATTCCAGATTTCGCGTCCGGTGCGGGCTTCGAAGGCGGCAACCCGTCCGTTGGGATTCAGCAGGTACACTGCGCCGTCCGCGTAAGTTGGCGTGGACCGGGAGCCCGGCGTTGCGCGGCGCCACGCGGGGCCGCTGGGCGAACGCCAAAGCGGCCGGCCCGCAAGATCCAGCGCCAGAACGATTTCCCTGTCGTCCACATTGCCCGACGTGAAGATCATGCCGTCCGCAATGGAAACGTTTGCGTAGCCGATCCCGCAACCCGTATACTTCCATGCGAGCGGAGGCCCCTCTTCGGGCCAGCGCGCCCGCGTGCCGGTTTCCGGAGAAAGGTTCCTGCGCTGCGGGCCATGGAACTCGGGCCAGCCGGCCGGGCGATTGGTTGACGGCTCCGGCGACCGTATTAAACAAATCGATCCGGCAGCAAACAGAACGGTTGCGGTGAGTGCGGGAATAAGCCGTGGACTCATCGTTCCTCCTCGGGTGTAATTCGAGCGTGGGGGACCGGCCATGGTCCCTGATGCTAGACTCGTCGCGGCCAAAAACTGCGCTTTCCGTAGGATGGGCTTCGAGCCCGTTTCATTTCCGTAGGATGGGCTTTAGCCCGTCCGAGCGAAGACGGACAGGAATATCCATCCTACAAAAGCGAACGGCACGCTGCAAGTATAGCCCGGCTCCGAACGAACCATTTCCCCTACCCTAAGGGGTGTGGGGCGGGCCGAGGTTGTGTATATCCTCGCTAAAGACTGCGCAAGCCGGCCCCAGGGATGAGGCAAGGTTTGGGGAGTTTG
>SKZG01000119.1 GCA_007127495.1 Planctomycetales bacterium | reverse complement strand
TCTCCTGCCGAACTGCGCCGCGCGATCGACCTTCGGGTGGTGTATGTCCTGGAGGATCCGCCCGAAGGGTGGGAAGGCGAAACAGGACTGGTCACCGAGGCGCTCCTGGAAAAGTACCTTCCCGCAAATCGGGGCACCTCCATGTATTTCATCTGCGGCCCGAATCCGATGATGGACGTTGCCGAAATCGGACTGCGGAACCTGGGGATCGATTGGCGTAGAATCTACACAGAAAGGTTCGAGATCGTCTAGCCATGGAAGAGCACACGAAGCTGATGTACATTCTGATTCGGCGCCTTGCCGATCTGACCGGCATCCTGCTCGTACTGGCCGCCCTTTGGTTCGCCTGGCGATGACGTTCGCCCTCGCCGTTCCCTGGGACGGGTAAAGGGGTCGGGACGGGTAAAGGGGTCGGGAGTCTTTACCCTGGACAGTGCTGGTGGAAGATGGTACTCTCGGGTCATGCCACGACGACTGAGAGTTGCCACGGGGGGATATGCGTACTAGGTGCTGAACCGTGGGGTGGGCAGAATGCGCCAAGACGACCATCTTCTGACCGTCTTGCGGTACGCGGAGCGGAACCCGCTGCGCGCGAACATGGTGGAAGAGGCCGATGCGTGGCGGTGGTCGAGCCTTTTAGGCGTCTCTACGTCGCTACTCGACCGGCGTCAGCGTAAAGTCCCGGATGGTCACACCTTTCTGGAAATAGTGACCGCGATAGAACGTCACCGTGTTCTTACCCTTTTTCAGTTCGATTTCAACGGGCTCGAGCATACCCCACATGCCAATCGTATAGGGTAAAGCGATGTCAATACGGTCATCAGCGTCATTGGCACCGAGGAGGTCGGCCGTCTGGTGGTCCAGTTATGCCAAAGCCGTGGCTGGCGCGTTCCGCAAGACGTGTCGATCGTCGCCGGCTACAACGAGCTGACTTTGTGCGAGCATCCCCAGCCCTCGCTCAGCAGCGTGGAACTGGGCTACGAACGGGTCGGGTATGAGGCCGCGAGGCTGCTGCACGAGTTGATGGAGACAAGACACTCCAGCCGCGGTGGCGGGCGACGAAAGCAAAGCACAACAGCCGCGGAGGCGGAGCACATCTTTCTGCAGCCGCGGGGGTTGGTGATTCGAGAGTCGACCGACTTCGTCGCGCCCGATGACGAGTTGGTCGCCGCCGCGCTGCACTTCATCTCCGAGAATGCCCACCGCTCGATCAATCGCGAGGACGTTGCCCGGGCCGTGGTCGCCGAAGTGCGCACGCTGCAAAACCATTTCCAAGAGCACCTGGGACGCCCGATCGTCGCCGAAATCCGCCGCGTACGGATCGAGCGAGCCAAGCGAGAGTTGGCCGACGGCCGCCGCTCGTTGGCGGAGATCTCCCGCGCGGTGGGATTCGGACCGGTCAATCGACTGCAACACGTCTTCCGCCGCGAAGTGGGGATGACGCCGGGCGAGTATCGCCGGCAGTGGCTCCAAACCAAACCGCGCTAGCCAGGAAGACATCACGCGTAATCCATTTGACCGCGCGAGACCGCCGCGCTGTGGCCGAGCTACCGTCGCGGTGTGCGTCCCCTGGTTGACGTGGCTGTTGCATTGGGCCGTCGGCTTCCGCCACATGACAAACCAGACAAACAGGCTGTGGGGCATTACCGGCACCACTTGACGCCGTAGCCGGCATCCGCAATAATAGGATGTAGAGTGCTTGTGCTTAAAGTGCTCTTCCCGTTTCAGGTGCAAGACGGTCCTTTGGCCCGAAAATCGACACGGAACGTTACGTTGAGGAGGTCTGCCATGTCTGCCAACAATCGAAAGCCCGCGGTTGCGAATCGGCAATCCGCGTTCACCCTGGTCGAGCTTTTGGTGGTCATTGCCATCATCGGCATCTTGATCGGCTTGCTGTTGCCGGCGGTGCAAGCGGCCCGCGAGGCGGCACGGAGGCTGCCATGTGCAAATAACCTGAAGCAAATCGCCCTGGCGTTCCACACCCACCTGGACGCCCAAGGCCATTTTCCAACCGGCGGCTGGGGATACCACTGGGTCGGTGATCCGAACCGCGGGTTCACGCATCGCCAACCGGGCGGCTGGGGCTACAGCACGCTGCCGTACCTGGAGCAGGAGGCGCTTTGGGCCATGGGGTTGGGGGCATCCAACCCGGGCGCCGAAGTGTCCAAACGCCTCGCCACGCCCTTGTCAGTCCACAACTGCCCCACCCGGCGCCGCGCGGTTGCATATCCGTTCGTGCACAGCGCAAGTCTCCGCCCGTGGGGGATCAAGCCGCCGGCCTTCGGCCGGAGCGATTATGCAGCCAACATGGGCAGCACCGACTACTGGGGCGGGAACAGTCCGGGCTCCTATGCGTCGGGCGATTCCATGAGCGAGGAAAAGTGGCGAGAGAACTATCACGGCAGTGCCAACCGCCACTACAACGGCGTCGTGTATCGGCGCAGCGAAATCAACTCTGCCCACATCCACGACGGCATGAGCAACGTGTACCTCGTTGGCGAACGATACCTCAACCCGGACAATTATTTCAACGGCGGGCCGGCGAACGACGATCAGGGGCTCTATATAGGCCACGACCAGGACGTGCTCAGCAGTACGATCAAGGATCCGCGCCAGGATCGGAAGGGCTCGTCCCACCCCTGGGCGTTCGGTAGCGCGCATGCGGGCGCGTTCAACATGGCAATGTGCGACGGCTCGGCGCGCTCGATCAGCTACAGCATCGACCGGTCGGTCCACACGATCATGGGCGATCGCGCGTCGGGCGAGGTGCTGCAGGGCTATTAGAAATCAAGGCTCTTAAGGTGTCCCTCTGAAAAGGATAGCCTAATCCAAGTATATCCTTTTCAGAAGGACATGGAAGCCAAGAAGGCTAGGCATATCAATCGTCGTTGTCGGCCCCGCCGATGGCCACGAGGTACCTGCGGGTGGCGATGTAAAGGATGTTGTCCACGGCGGCCGGGGCGCTGTAGATCGAATCGGCCATCCGGTTGACGGCCAGGATTTCCTTTTCGGGCGCGAGCCGGAAGACGGTGACGTCGCCGTCTTCATCGCCGATGTAAATCTTCCCGTCGGCAATCAAGGGCGAGCCCCAAATGGCCGCCAGGGTGTCGTGCGTCCAGTGCAGCTTGCCCGTCTCGGCGTCCACACAGTGGATCAGTCCGGCGTAGTCGGGCACCACGAGCAGGCCGTCGCGAATGGCCGCCATGCTCAGGGTCCGGTGCATGGTCTTCTCGAAGGGGCGCTGGCCGGACTCGTCGCGATCGCCGCCGGTGTATTTCCAAATGGCGGCCGAGTTGGGGTTGGGGCGGGCGACTTCGCCGGCGGCCGGGTCGCAGTTCTGAATCCGGCGCGGCGCCACCGGGTTGCCCGCAGCGTCGAAAACAAGTTCGGGGCTCACGTCGCCGCGCCGGGTGGGGTCGATGCACCAGAGGATCGACGGCCCTTCGCCATGCTCCGGATCCTGCCCGCCCGCAATATACACCCGCCCATCGTAGATCACCGGCGTGGCGATCAGGTTGTTGCGGTCGCCCATGCCGCCGCCTCCCCAGCGGGCGGTTTTCGGGTTGGTATCGAACTTCCAGAGCATTTCCGGTTTGCCGTCTTCGGTTCGCTCGGCGCGGAAGCTGTACAGCCAGCCGTCGCCGCCGGGGAAAATCGCCTGCGGCACGCCGCCGAGTTCGGCGAAGGCGGGCGAGCCCCACTGACCGTGCAGCAGGTTCTCGCCCGGCGAGGCGTCGGCCCACACCAGCTCGCCGGTGAACTTGTCCAGCGCAATGAAGCTGGGCGCGTGGGGCGCGGGAATATGGTCGTGCGACTCGTCCACCCCGTTGCTCGTATTGACCAGCAGCAGGTCGCCGGCGGCCGTCACCGAGCAACTGCTCATGTTGTGCGGCTGAACGCCCAATTCGCTGATCATATCGAAAATCCACACGATGTCGGCCTCGTGCAGGTCCCCGGAGGGTTCCTCCCGGTAGGGGCCCGTGTTGCGGCCGTTGTAGAAGCCGTCAGCGTCCAGGCACACGACTTCGCCCCGGTTGGTCACGATCCACACCCGGTCGTCTTCGATCAAGGGCGAACTGCAAATGCCCTGATCCGGCCAGTCGAGGTCGCGTCCTTGGGGCAGCTTCTCGCGCGAAAGCTGCCAGCCGAACCGGCCATCCTCCTGCCGAAAACACAGCAGGCAGCCGAGGTCGACCTCCGGCGGATAACGGCGCACGTATCCGGCGCCGTTGTTGGTGGCCACCAGGACGCGCCCTCCGGCCACAATCGGGGCGCCGTAGGTCTGGGAGCCCAGCCGGGCAACCCAGCGGATGTTCCTGGCGCCCTCGGCGAGCCACTGGCCGGTTCGCCAGTTGAAGCTGCCAATATCCCACTCGGCCGGAAGACTCCCGGTATCGGGCGCGTTATTTCGTGCGGGCGAGCCGCCCAATTGCGAGGAATCCGCCCCGGCCGTCGCCTGGAGGACAAGGACGATTCCACAAGTCAAAGCGAGGTTTCGCATGGTCGTGATGCTAGGGTTTCGGCTCTTGGAACTGGTGCTCCGTGCCGTCGGTCTTGGCGATGATTGTAATGCCGCTCGGGGTGACGGTGAATCCGCGGGCCCGATCGAGGGCCGCGTCGTAGCCCACTTCCGCGCCGGCTGGAATCCGGACGTCCTTGTCGATAATAGCCCGGCGGATCCTGGCGTAACGGCCCACGTCGACCCGGTCGAACAGGATGGAACCTTCCACGTGGGCGTAGCTGTTGATGCGCACCTGCGAGCCCAGAATGCTGCGTTTCACCTGACCGCCCGAAACAATCGAGCCCACGCACACGATGCTGTCGACCGCTTCGCCGCGGCGGGCGCCCTCGCCCTCCTCGGCGAATA
>SKZG01000149.1 GCA_007127495.1 Planctomycetales bacterium | reverse complement strand
TCGACCGGGCCGAGGGAATTGGCCGCCTGCGCCAGGACGGCAAGCGGCTCGCCCGGAAGCAACTGAACCCTCGCGCCGGTCGCTCGCAACATCCGATAGGCGAGTTTCAGGCTCATCCCGGGGCCGTCGGAAGCCGTTCTCGCCTCGAACGGATCGAGTCCCACGTACCGGACGGCGCCGGGCTGGTCATGGTGTTGGGCCATTCGAATCAAGCGGGCAGCCCGACGACCCGTGCCCATACCCAATTCGAGAATCCTGCTTGCCCCGCTTCGCCGGACTGCCCTGTATAGCACCCGATCGGAACGGGGCGAGGCGAAATGGCAATAATAGAAGGATTGAAAAGCTCCCAGGGCGAACAACGTAACCCTCCGCAGTAATAGGGGTGGCTTACCAACGCAACACCTCGCATTACCTTTCGGCACGTCGTTGCGCCGGAATCCAGTCCAATTTCCTGCGAACGGTTCTGATTTTCCGCCGTTGGGGTATAATGGAGCTTACGTTCCCACGGGGACTGTCCCAGTTTTCGCGGCTCGGAGGGCCGTCTTGCCGATCGCCTGCCGCTACGGCCGCGAAAATGGGGCTGTCCCCTTCGCCGTGAACGTTACGAATAAAGCTACCAGCCCTCGGGAGGTACACTTGCGAATGAAGACACATTGCTCGCGGCACCAGGCTGCGATTGTCGTATTCACGCTACTGGTTGCGCTGCCGGCGCAGCCGTTTATCCGGGCAGAAGCGTCGCCGGCGGAGCAGCGTGAAATCAACCGAACCCTCGCCCAATTCCGCCTCGCCCGCCGCGATCCGCAACGCCGTGCCGAAATTGTCCAGGACGCAATCACAGCCGGAGCGGCGCACGTTTCGGCACTGCACGACGTCATCGCGCGCGAAATGCATCCGCAGTTGACCCGCTACCGAAACGCCTTCTACCAGCAGGCGGCTCAGCGGGCAAAAGGCCTGATCGGCAAAGCAAACCTCCAGGAAGTGGCCGCGTTGCGACGGAACGTGCTGGGCTTGCAGCATCAGCCGGGCTTCAGCAAGGAGTTGATCATGCGAGAAGGCGAACCGGCGCTGGCCAGGCTCCAGGAGATATTCGTCGTGGACCGGCAGGAGGTCCTGGAAGCATCTCCGAGCCTCCAAGCCGACCGCGAGCGGCTTGGCGAACTGGGCTCGCTTTGGGAGCGGTGCGCGGTGTACTTGCACGAGCAGCTCCCCGACGATGAGCATAAACCCGCAGAAGCGCCCAACTTCGAGCGATACCTCGCCGGCGAGGAGGGCATGGCAGCCGGTCTGGCCGCGCCCATGGACCCGCTCACCAGGCAGGTGCTCGCCACGAACAATCGGTTGGGGGCGCAGCTTGAACCCGAGGAAGGCCGCGCGGTGCTGGCCCTGAACCTGACGCGAAATCTCCTGGGGCTCTCGGCGCTGGTGATCGACCCGCGGCTTTGCGCCGCCGCCCGCGATCATTCCCAAGACATGCAAGCCCATAACTTCTTCGCCCATGAATCGCCCCTGCCCGGCAAGACGACCCCCTGGGACCGGGCCAAGCGGTTCGGCACCAACGCCTCCGGCGAGAATATTGCCATGGGCCAGCGCGACGGGCAAGCGGTGAATATGGCGTGGTTTCGCAGCCCCGGGCATCACACCAACATGTTGGCCAATCATAAACGCGTTGGCCTAGGGCAGGCCGGGGCCTACTTCACCCAATTGTTTGGGAAATAGTCGGCGTTGCGGCGAGCGGCCCTTGTAGTGCGTTGCGTTTTCCGACGGCCTGCCCTAGAATAAGGGTCTAGCGACCGGCCGTCCTCCCCCAATCGCGTTTGGAAGCTCTCCCGTGACCAGCCAATCCGTCCAGCCAATTCTCGTCTTGCTTTCCGATCGCCCCGGCGGAAATCCCACCGAGTTCATGGTCGAGCAGGCGTTTGAACACCACGACCTCGACTGGGTTTATCACACCGTCGAGGTGCGGCCGGAGGGACTAGAAGACGCCATTCGTGGGATGCGGGCGATGGGCTTCATTGGCGGACACGTCTCCTACCCCCACAAGGAGTTGGTTCTTCCACTCTTGGATCGTTGCGACGAAACGGCCAAACTCGTCGGCGCGTTGAATGTTATCTATCGCGAGGGCGACGCCCTCGTCGGCGAAAACTTCGAGGGGCGCGGCCTCGTCGCCACGCTGCGACGCGTCGTCGATCCGGCCGAGCGCCGGGTGGTCATCCTCGGCACGGGGCGGGGCGCCCGGGCGGCGGCCTGCGAACTCGCCAGGCTGCGGCCGGCCCAAATCGCCATCTGCGCACGCAACGCCGAGCGCGCCGGCGCGCTGGCCGAGCTACTCAAGGCAACGTTCGAAATCGACACCCTCGCCCTGCCCTGGGAAGGCGAACTGAGCGTGCCGCCGGAAACCGACATCCTCGTGCATGCCACCACCATCGGCCGTGAAGACCCGAATGGGCGCGTGCCGCTGCGCATCGAATCGCTGAGCAAGCAAACGATCGTGGCCGACATGACCGCCGACCCGCCCGATACCCAGCTCATCCGCGATGCCGCTGAATACGGTTGCACCACGATCGAGGGCCTGGCGATGTACGTCGAGCAGGTCGCTGAGGCCATCGCGTTGTGGACCGGCACCGATCCTGACCGCGGGGTCATGCGCGAAGCCATCGAGGAGTTCCTCGAAGTATAAGGCTCTTCCGTTTCCAGGTGCGGGCCGCTTTAATGTAGTAGGCATACGCCGTGTGCCGTCCCCAAGACAAAGGCTGTCTGACACCTGGAAACCGAAGAGCCAAGTAGAAATGGCACACGGACTGTTCATCACCGGCACCGACACCGAGGTAGGGAAGACCTACGTCGCCGCGCTCCTGGCGGCCGAACTGGCCGCCGCCGGCTGCCGCGTGGGCGTGTACAAGCCGGCGGCCAGCGGCTGCGAACCCGCCCCAGGCGCCGATCCGTCGCAGCCGTGTATGCTGGTTTCGGACGACGCGGTTGCCCTGTGGGAGGCGGCGGGCCGGCCGGGGGAACTCGACCGCGTTTGCCCGCAGCGATTCGCCGCGCCGCTGGCACCGCACCTGGCCGCCCGCGCGGAAGGAAAGCAGCTCGACGCGGCACGGCTCCGCACCGGGCTCGACTATTGGACCGCCCGCAGCGATTTCATTCTGGTGGAAGGTGCGGGCGGCGTGCTCTGCCCCCTCGGCGACGACGAACTCATGGCCGACCTGGCCGCCGATTTCGGCTTTCCCCTGGTCATCGTTGCCCGCAATGCCCTCGGCACCATCAACCACACGCTGCTGACCGTCGACGCGGCCGAGCGGCGCGCGCTGCCGATCGCAGGCATCATTTTAAACACCCCCGCGCCCCGTCCGGACGACCCGAGCGTCGCTGGGAACTTGCAAGAGATACAAGCCCATTGCCGGCACCCTGTCCTGGGGGAAGTGGCCTACCAGGGCGGGCTTCCGACGGCGCTTTGCGAATGGGTGCGGGCCGCATCGGGCCGGCCGGCACGTTGCGCGAGACGGCGCAGCCTGCGCCACGACTGAGGCAACCAAGTCGCTAGATACAGCGGCGTGCATACGGGCGGCCGGCGCCGTTGCGAAGCGGCAGGAAGATGGCGCGCCGATCCGCATACGCTGCCGTCGCCGGTTATGACGAGAACTGTTCCGCGATGTGGGCAAGCAACCAAGACAAATTGCAGGAGATGCGATGTTCGGTTTCGATGGTCTCGCGCGCTTGGGAAACCAGATAACACCTGGTTGCCTTGACCATGGCTGCCAGCCGCGCGAGGCGGTCCATATCGTGGGTATTTGGGCTGGTGGTCAGCTTCACTTCGAATGCCCAGCGCTGGCTGCCCAGGGCGAGCAGGAGGTCCAGTTCCAATTGATCGCTGGTACGCAGAAAATAGGGCTCGAAGGGAACGTCGCACTGTTGCAGCATGGTGATGATCTGCTCGACGACGAATCCCTCCCAGCTTGCACCCACCCACGGTTGAATAAGCAATTCCCTTGCGTTGGGCACATTCATCAGCGCGTGCAGCAGGCCGGAGTCGCGCCAGTACACCTTCGGCGTTTTCGCCAGGCGCTTGCCGATGTTTGCATGGTACGGCGGCAGACGGCGAATCAGAAACGCCCCCTCGAGGTAATCGAGGTAACGGTTGACCGTATGATAGGAAACGCCCAGGCTCTGGCCAAGCCGTGAGGCATTCCAACTCTGACCGTGTTGTGCCGCCAGCATTCTCAGCAACCGTTCGGTCTCCTGCGGACGCGTCGCCAGCCCCCAGTTGGGCAGATCGCGGGCGGTCAATAGCCGGAGGTAGTCATGTTGCCAGCGCGGATACCGGCGCGGCGTCAGAACCCCACCCTCCGGATACCCGCCGCAGAGCCAGAGTCGGTCCTGGGACGCCTTGGTGGGCAGTTCACCCAGGCTCAACGGCGACAGTTCGACAATCGCCAGCCGCCCGGCCAGAGATTCCGATACCCGCGTCATCAAGTCGGGCGACACCGAACCGAGGATGAGGAACCGTCCAGCCCGCTCGCGATCGGCGTCGATGGCCCCGCGCAGTCGGGGAAAGACCGGGGGCCAGTCCTGGGCCTCGTCGAGAATGACCAGTTCGTTTCCTGTGGCGAGGTCCGGCCATTGCAGGTCGAGCGACAGTCGGTCGGGCTCTTGTTCGAGGTCGAAATACCGCCCGCCGAATTGTTTGGCTAAGGTGGTCTTACCACACTGGCGTGGTCCGACCATGGCAACGGCGGGATAATCGGCCAGGCGGCTCCGGACGACGGCGGCGATGCGGCGCGGGATCATATCTACATTATAGAATACTATTTCTAATTTGCAAGAGACACCAAGGGGGGAAGGAGCATACGACGGGGGCGAAAAACGTGAAG
>SKZG01000300.1 GCA_007127495.1 Planctomycetales bacterium | reverse complement strand
ACCGCGTCCTCGTTTCGGTCGGGCGGAAGCCCAACAGCGACAACTTGGGGCTGGAGAACACGCGGGTGGAAGTCGACGAAGCCGGGTTCCTCTTGGTCGATAACCAAGGACGCACGGCCGATCCACACATCCTGGCGATCGGCGACGTGGCGGGCCAGCCAATGCTCGCGCACAAGGCCTCGCATCAGGGGCGAGCGGCCGTCGAGGCACTGGCCGGCGAACCGGCTGTCTTCGAACCGCGAGCCATTCCGGCTGTGGTCTTCACCGATCCGGAGGTCGCCTGGGCGGGGCTCACGGAAACCGACGCGCAACGCGAAGGGCGGTCGATCGCAAAGGCCGTATTCCCCTGGGCCGCCAGCGGTCGGGCGCAAGCGATCGGCCGGACCGAGGGCCTGACCAAGTGGGTGATCGACCCCGACTCCGAACGCCTGCTGGGCTGCGGTATCGTGGGTGCGGGCGCGGGCGACCTGATTGGCGAAGCCGTGCTGGCCATTGAAATGGGATGCACCGCGCGCGACGTGAGCGAGTCGATCCACCCCCACCCCACGCTTACCGAGACGCTGGGCTTCGCCGCCGAGGTTTATTTCGGCACGGCCACCGACCTGTACCGGCCGAAACGCAAGTAAGGCTCTTCCGTTTCCAGGTGCAGGCAGCCTTTATTTTAGGGACGGCACACGGCGTGTGCCTACTACATTGACAGGGACGGCACACGGCGTGTGCCTACTACATTGACGCGGGCTGCACCTAGAAACGGAAGAACGAAAAAAAGGAGGGCCCCTGCTCGCCGGTACAGGGGCCCTCATGGAAGGCTGCCCGAGCGTGGCGTTGCCATGTTCGGAGACCCACAGCCCATACAGCCCCTATCGACCTGCATAAGGCGTGTACTTTAACCGACCGCAACGAGGAAACCAAATTGAACTCGAAAATCGCCAAGCTCGCGCTGGAGGACGGCACGGTCTTTACCGGCAGCCACTTCGGCGCCGAAGGAGAGGTCGACGGCGAGGTGTGCTTCAACACGTCGATGACCGGATACCAGGAGATTTTGACCGACCCGAGTTACCGGGGCCAGATCGTCGCAATGACGTACCCCGAAATTGGAAACTATGGCGTCAACGCCGAGGACGTGGAAAGCTGGAAGCCGCACCTGGCCGGGTTCATCGTGCGTGAGCAAAGCCGGCGAGTGAGCAACTTTCGGGCCGACGGCCCCCTCTGTGAGTATCTGCGCGAGGCGGGCATCGTCGCGCTGGAAGGCATCGATACCCGCGCCCTGGTCCGCCGTTTGCGCATCCATGGCGCCATGAAAGGCGTGCTCTCCAGCACCGACCTGGACGACGCCCGGCTGGTGGCCAAAGCGAAGGCCAGCCGCGGGTTGGTCGGGCGCGATCTGGTGCGCGAGGTCGTTCCTGAAAAACCGCTCCAGTGGCAAGAACCGTTGAGCCCGTGGACCGGCCTCGAGAAACAACCCACCCGCGAAACGCCCCGGCAGTCCGTGCCGCATATCGTCGCGCTCGATTACGGGATGAAGTGGAACATCCCCCGGCACCTGTTCGGCCGGGGATGCCGAGTGACGGTGCTTCCGGGCACCGCCACGGCCGACGACGTGCTGGTGCTGAAGCCGGATGGAGTGTTCCTTTCCAACGGTCCCGGCGACCCCGAGCCGCTCGACTACGCTCAGCAGTGCATCCGGGGGCTGCTGGGGAAAAAGCCGGTGTTTGGCATCTGTCTAGGGCATCAGCTTTTGGCGTTGGCTTGCCGGGCGCGCACCTACAAGCTGAAGTTCGGCCACCGTGGGGCCAATCAGCCGGTGATGGATTTGTCCACCAATCGGGTGGAAATCACGACGCAAAACCACGGATTCGCCGTCGATGCCGATTCGCTTCCCGACGAGCTGGAAATAACGCACCTGAACCTCAACGACAACACCGTCGAAGGTATCCGCCATCGGAACTTGCCGGCCTTCAGCGTCCAATATCACCCCGAGGCCTCGGCCGGCCCCCACGACAGCCACTACCTCTTTGAACGGTTCAGCGAGATGCTGGCGTAGCCCGGTCGAAACCCGCAAGAATCCTCCACGCTAGGGGCGCGCTCAGCAATAAGTTGGCCAATCGCAGTGTAGTAGGCACACGCCGTATGCCGTACTTCGCGAACGGCACACGGCGTGTGCCTACTACAATCTGAACGCACATTAGGGGATGTACCGCATTCGTGCCGGATCGAGAACCTGGAATTGCAGCGGCCCGATGCGAACATGTTGCAAGGGGAAATGTACCAGAAGGGGGCGGCCCGTAAGAAGGGACGCCGCAACCGCCGGCCCTTCCGGCCAGGTTCGACTATCCTCGGAAACCGGGCTGTTGTCGCCGAGCACGAAGAACTCGTCGGGGCCAAGCTGGACCGGTTCGCCTATGCCCCATCGAGCGTGGATGCCCGACGGCCGCGCATAGTAAACGTCGCGGTAAAGCTGCATTTGCTCGACCACCACTCCAAGCCGCATGGCCCCGATTCGGACCGGCGCCTCGGACGTCGAATACGTGACGTCGTTCGGGTGGTGCGGCCAGGCGCCGATGACCTTCCGGTCTACGGCCACGAGGTACTGTTGATCGATCATAGAAACCTCGAACCGGGTACGGCCGATCGGGCCGGGGAGCCGGCCCGTGCCGTCCGGCAGAAGGCGGCCGTCGAGCAGCGCCTCGTAGCGGCCGGTAGCCGGAGTCAGGCGGAACTCGAACTGGGTATCGGAATCGGTCATTCGCACAGCGAAGGTTCCATCGCCCCAAGCCCGAACCAAGTCGAAACTCAGTAGCAGATCCCTTACCGGCGAGACGTCCTCGACGCGGCGCGGATGCTGCTGATTGTATCCGTAGGAATCGTCCACCGGCACCCATTCGACCTGCCCGCGCTGGTTCGGCACGTGTCGCCAATGGCGATATACGATCCAATCAAAGGCGTCCTGTTCCGGCGACAGTGCATGGGCGAAACGGCCGTCATGGGCGCCCCACTGGCTGGCGGCCTCTGCGGCCGACCACCTGGACGGGGGCGTTGGGTCGAGTGTGGGCTGGTAATTCGCGTCGTGAACCAGAATGGCCATCGCCCGCTGCTGTTGCAGCGTCTTCCGTTGAATATGCCCATCGACGTACACATCGCCGCGGCGAATCTCGACGCTCTCGCCCGGCAGGCCCACAACCCGCTTCACGACAATTTGATCGGCCTGTGTGGGATGCCGGAACGAAACCATTTCCCACCGTTTAGGGGGCCTGAAGAGGAACATGGGGCGGGCCAACAGCAGACCATCGCCCGCCACGTCGGCCACGTCGGCCAGGGGGTTCCGGGTATAGCCGCAATTCGGGCACACCGCCCGCTCGGCCACCGGCCGGAGTTCGGTGCCGCATGCGAAAGTGAACCCGCAATCCTTACACACCACCCGGCGATGCGTTCCCAGCAAAGTGGGCGTCATGGAGCCGCTATCGATCCGGCGGGGTAGAAGAACGCCTTCGAAACACCAGCAACGCCAGATAACCGTTGCAATCGTCACCAGGACGGCTCGTTCGATCAGATACCTCATCATGCTGGCACACCCCCAGTACTCCATAGTGCTTCGAAAAACGCCGGAATGCAACCCGCCTTTCCAGGAATGATAGCCGTAAACCGGTGCTGTGCATGCTACATTTGCATACTATGGCCTGGATCCTCCCGTTTTTGCTGCTCACCACCGGTGGCGATATCCCGTTGGATGTTCGCTTCCCGGAGAGTACCGAGGTGTTTCATTGCACCTTCGATACCTCCTGGGACACGAACTACGACGGATGGCCCGACCAATGGACCCGCCGACGCGGCCCGGGGTATCCGCACTATCTGGCCATCGGCATGAGCGAGGAGCCTTCGCCGGTGGGCAACCGCTGCCTCCGCATGGATATGGACGGCGGCGCCGCAACGGCGTACAGCCCGCCGGTGCAGGTCGGGCCGCTGTTCAGTTACGTCATGGAAGGCTACCTGCGCACCGACGGCCTCGAACACAGTACGGCCTACTTTTCGCTCACCTATCTGGACGAGGAGCGGCGCCCCCTGCATCAGATCACGTCGGCGCGGTTTCGGAACACCGAGGGCTGGCGCAAGGTGCGTATCGGACCGGTCGCCCCGGAAAGCGAGCAAACCCGTTTCGCCGTGATCGGCCTGCACGTAGAGCCCGGCGAGCGCGAGGATCTTCGCGGTTCGGCATGGTTCGACGACATCTGGCTGGGGCGTCTACCTCGCATGGCGCTGAGCACGAACCAGCCGTACAACCTGTTCTTCGACTCGCGCGACGTGGAAGTCGTATGCCAGGCGTCGGGCTTCTCGCGCTCGACACCGGTTGTCGCGTTCCGGTTGACCGACGCGCTGGGCAACGAGATTCTCCGCGAGGAGCGGCCCATGGACGTGCATACTGTCGAAACGCATGTTGCCATCTCGCTGGAAACCTTCGCGGAAGGTGCTTCGGGGCTGATCGGCAAAACCCGCTGGCGACCGCAACTACCAGGTCCCGGGTTCTACCGCGTCGAAGCGGCGATGCAAGACGGATCGGCCCCGGTGTACCACCGCCGGCTCAACCTCGCGGTGATCGACTCCCAGGAGACGCCGCCCCACAGCGAGTTCGGATGGACCCTGCCCGACCGCGGCGGCGCGCTGCCGCTCGGCCTGTTGGCGCAACTCGTCGGCCAGGCGGGAATCGGGCGCGTAAAATACCCGCTCTGGCACAGTGCCCAGTGCAGCCAGCAGGAACTGGAACGAATGGTCACCTTCGCAGACCGGCTCACGACGGCGGGAATCGAGCTAGTCGGCCTGCTCGACGCCCCGCCGCGGGCGCTGCGGGAGAAGGCCCACATGGGAAACCGGCAGGGTGT
>SKZG01000430.1 GCA_007127495.1 Planctomycetales bacterium | reverse complement strand
TGCCCCGCTCTACAACCGAGTCAAGACTTTCCAATCACCGGACGGGTGCAAGGATTCTGGGACAAGGCCGACACCGAGATCGACCTGGTGGCGTTCAATGAAGTGAACGAGTCGATTCGCTTTGGGTCGTGCAAACGCTCTCCTGGAAGGCTGCTGTCCGACGTGAACCACTTCAAGCAGCATGTCGAGCGATTCTTGCAAACGATGCCGAAGTACCAGGCGTGGACCAAAGAGTACGTCGGTATCGCTCCTGTTCTGACCGAAGAGCACCGAGCGGTGCTAACCAACCACGATGTCATTCCGCAGGACTTGAACGATCTCACGCACGAGTTGTAGCTGGCCGGTCATGGGGCGGCCGGGGCAGGCCCGGCGGGGAAGAAAGCTAGGGCGCGGCGGAAGTGCCCGCAGCCTGGTGCGCAACGGCCTGGGCGAGGGCGTTGACCGGCGCGGGGTCGAGGTGGCGGTCGAGCAGCTTCGAGGTGTCGTCGAACAGGGTTTCAAGCTGCCGCTGCACGTGCCGGTCGGGCGAACGGAGTCGGCTCCGTCGCGTCAGAAGCCGGCGACGCAGCGTTTCCCGATCGGGAAGCTGCTGCAACCTTGTCAGAAGTCGCTTGGCTTCGTCGGTGCGGCCGGCCTCCAGCTCCGTCTCGGCGCGCCGAAGCAGCACCTCGCGCCGCGTGACCGTATCGACCAACTGTTCCTGCAACGCGCTGACAAACGCCTCGGCCTCCAGGCGTTGCGTATCGTCGGGCACGTAGGCGGCCAATTCGGTAGCGAACCCGGCCACCACAGGCAGCCGGGCCAACAACTGCCGGCCACTGCGGATTAGCACGATCGTCAACGGATCGTCGGCTGGGGCCAGCTCGATGCCGCCCGACCGGTCGGTCCGACCGACAAGCCGCGTGGCCGTTTCCCCAGGCCGTTGGACCAACACCTCGTAGCCGGCGAGCGGTCGGTGGGGTTCATCGCGGGCGAGCAACGTGAGCCGCGTGGCCTCGGCAGGGGGAAGGACCGCCAGTGCAAGCTGTTCCGTGCGGCCCCGCCGACCGGCGGAAAGCGGGGCGCCCAGCCCGCTTTGAATGCGACACACCGCCTCGGACCCGTCCACGTCTTCGACGACCAGAAAGGTCCAGGGCACCGGCTGCGGGAGCAGGGGGTTGCCGTCGCGGTCGCGCCGCAGCCGGCCCTCCCGGTCGTTGAAGCGAACGATCGGGCAGAACAGTTTCCCGGCGAGCGCCCACTGAAGCTCGGGATCGCGCGTGGGCAGTCCGCCGGCGCGCAGTCGAAGCACCGCCCGCCAGCCGCCCTCGCCCGCCTCAACCCGCTCGATCCTAGAAAGCGGCCGAAAGGCGTCCAACAAGGCGCGCACGGCCGTGTCGCGAAGCTTCGCAGCCTGTCGAAGCGGGTGGGTAACCACCGGTCCAAGCCGGGAAGTGGCCGCATCCCATTCCCGCGCGGCGACGCGCCAACCGTCCACCGCCGGGACAACCCGAAGCAGCAGCAGCTTATCGTGGTCGGGCGTCAGCCATCCTTCGGGCAGGCGCGCCGCGTCGATCGCGCCGGCGGGAAGCGCCCATACGGCTGCATGGGCCTCGGAGGGCGGTCCACCGTCGGCGATCACCTCGATTTGCCACGCGGCGCCGAGGAGGTTCTCCATTCGCGGCGCCAGCTCGTGAACCAGTTGCTGGGGCACGGACCCCAATTCCGGCACGTGCGTTGCGGCAATGACCACGCGCACCTGGTAGGGCGTAAGCTCCCACACCGATTGGGCTCGTGCCGTTCCCGGCTGCGGCGCAATGAGCCCTGCAACCAGCAGGAGCAGGACGCAGTACGTGTTTGGAAACGCAATTGACATTGATTGGCTCATTCGGGCAGGAAGCGGAATGTGGGGCGCCATTTCTCCACGTCTTGGTACAAGCTGACGGGCCGGCCGCCCACTCCCCCCAGGTCCGTGCGGTACGCGTAGTGGTCGGTAAGCTGCCAAAGTGGGATGATGCTTACTTCATCGTGTACGGCCCGATGAATCGCATTCAAAGCCGCGCTCGCGGAGGGCCAGTCGGCTGCGTCGGCTAGCCGACGCAGCCCAAGTTGCAAGTAACAACTGCCGTGTGAACACAGCCCACCAGGCCCGAAAAGCCGCACGGCGTCGACAACCGGCTCCCATGCGGCCAACTCAGCGTACAGCAAGTCAACGCCGTCGGGGAAGCGGCCCAGGCCAAGCCCGGCCGTTTCCTCCGCCGTGAGTGGCCGCAGCGATACCGCAACGCCCGCGACGTCGAGGTGTCGCTGAATCATCGTACTCGCGGCGTGGGCGATCGGGTTGGCCGGATGGGCGAGTACCAGTGGCCCGCGGGCAGGCTGACTTTCCGGAGCGCCGCCTTTGACGCCCGTTGCTGAGCCGGCGCGGTTCACCTCCGCCGGCTCCGCCTCCGTGCCGACCGCCGCTGAAGCGTCCGGTGCGGTTAGCGCGGCCAATTCGGTTCGGGCAACCGCCACCAGTGCGGCCGCCAGTTGCGGATCGTACGCGCGGGGGATGACTTCGGGATCGCGGGCATAGCCCTGCAGAAACGGACCATCGGCCGGCTCGCAGCCCGGCGTGTCGTGGCCGGCCAGCAAATGGTTGAGGATGCGTTCGCGGTCAATGCCGTAAACCATCGCGCGGCGAAAGGTGCGCCGCGAGGTGAGGCCGCTGTTCGGGTTGGGGATGAGGCAGTGTACCAGCGGGAATGCGTAGGGCTCGACGGCAATCACGGCGCCCTGCCGCGAAGCCTCTTTCCGCAATTCCGGGAGCATCCATGGCACGAGCCGGTCAATCACGTCCACCGTCCCGGCACGAAGCCCCGCGACGGCCTGGCCGGGCGCCATGGCCCGCTCGACGACTTCCGCCGGCTGACCGGGTTCCGTGCCATCGTAACGGTCGTTGACCGTAGAGACCGCCTCGCCGGCATCGTGATGTGCCGGACGGTACGGGCCGTTTTCGGGCACGGTTTCCGGCGGGCCGGGCCATGCGAGCGGCGGCACGATGGTTTGCAGCAGCCGCTCCGGGCGCACGTGGACGCGGCGAAGGTCGACCTCGACCCGATAAACCTCCGACACGCTCACCCTGGCCAGCAACTCGGACCACGGGGTCCCGCTACCCGAACCGCTTGCTTCCGCCAGCCGCAATAGATGCCGCGACAGGTCGTAGCCGGTCCATGTTTCGGGACTATCGGCCCAGCCGACGGCCGGGCGGAGGTCGAACACCAAGCGCCGTCCCAAGTCCTCAGTGGCAAATCGGCCGAGCGGGCACAGGTACTCGCCGCCGTCGGTGCCGGCCCCGGTGAGTTCCATCAAGGCCCGATAGTGGAGTCGTGCCCGGCGGCGCCCATGCCAGTCGACCAGGCTGGCGGGCCGGGCGAAACCTTCCAAGGCGTCTACCGCGTCAACGGCCACAACAACGCGCGG
This sequence comes from Planctomycetales bacterium, assembly GCA_007127495.1. GTDB lineage: Bacteria > Planctomycetota > Planctomycetia > Pirellulales > Thermoguttaceae > PWXP01. The sequence continues at coordinate 1,431 of SKZG01000430.1, read as the reverse complement.
ATATTTTTCGTGAATCTCTTCCGCCAATTGCCCGGCGCCGGGCAACTCGGGCCAAATCGCGGCAACGTTGCGGCATAGTCGGGCCGCATCGCCAAATCGCCCTTCGGCGGCGGCTTCCCGTGCCGCAACGAGCAGCTTCCCGGCTTCTCCCGTCAATCGGGCTTGCCATCGGGTGGCGACGTCATGGCCGGGGAACCGCTCGGCCAGGTTGCCAATCAGCTTTCGAATGGCCGCATGGTCGTCCTGTTCGGCATACTCGTCAATCAGGCTGCTGGTGGCCAACCCCATCGCCTTGTCGAGCCCGGCACGGCCTGGGTTCCGGCGATGGACCTCCTGGAGCATCGCCAGCGCCAAGTCGAACTGGCCGGCGCGGTGGGCGGTCTTGGCCTCTTCATACACGTACGTTTCCATTGCCTCGTTGAGGCCCGGCAGTTCGGCGTGGTTCTGCCGAAGAAACGCGAAGTAATCGTATGCCTCCTCCAGCTTTCCTGCGGCGACCAACCGCTCGGCTTCGGCGAGGATCATTTGCTCGAACAACTCGACTTTTTCGATCGCTTGCCATGGCACCTCATAATCGACGCCGGGACGTGCCAGCAGCCGGATGCGCAGCCGATCCGTCGGCCGGGGCTTCTCCGGAACGATTCGTCCCGGCAGGTCAACCGGCTCCACTTCCAATACGGCGCTATCGTTCGCCGCATTCAGCGTGATCCGGTCGAATGGCTCCTGCTCGTACAGCGGCAGGTCACCGAATGCCGGGGGCGAAAGCATCGCGGCAAGAAGCGGCCCCAACAGAACCGGGAAGGGCAACTTCATCCTGCGCGAAGAGCGAGGATCCGCCGCTTCTGCCCGGAAACCGGTCCCGGTTGTTTCAGGGCCATGAAGGAGGCAGGCCGGGGTCACTGGGGCACCTCCGACTCGTGAGCCAAAGGCGACGCAACGGCTTCCGGCACCTGCACTCGATAGAGACTTCCGCAACGTCCGCCAACGAGCACCTCCCGGCCTACCGGCACGGGGGCCGTGCTGAGCGGGCGCCGCAGTTCGACGCGAGCCACTTCGCGCCCTTCGCTCGGCTCGATGCGCCACAGGGTTCCAGCAGCGGTCGCCAGCAGGAATTGTCCGTCGTCCAACACGGCCGCGCCGGCCAGCGGCGCCTCGGGCAGCGCAACCTGCCAGCATAACTGGCCGGTGGCGTCAAAGCACAGCAGGTCACCGGACTGGCTGGCCAGCAGCACGTGTTCGCCCACGCGTTCCGGACCCCAGGCGTGCGCCCCGCCCAGCGACCAACCGTCGCGGCGGGCAAGGTCGGGCAGTTGGTAAGCGGTTACGGCGCCTGACCCATCGACGGCAAAGACCATGTTGCCGACCGCGGCAAGCGGCGCCACAATCGGCTGCGCCAGATCGACCGAGGCGACGGCCTTCCAATGAGGTTTC